>USFK01000112.1 GCA_900553935.1 uncultured Collinsella sp. | reverse complement strand
ATTCAACAAAGGCGATCAAGATTTTGGATGAGTTGCTGAATGCTGAGGAGGTAGGAACTCCTAATTATGCGATGATTACTCATTCGTATGCCATGCTGAGCCGCTATTTGAAAAGAGAGGATGATGCGAAGAAATATCTTATGATGTCCGCCATTGCTGATATTCAGAATGCCACACGCGAAACAGCCTCCCTGCAGGCACTTGCACTGATACAATATGAGGAAAATAATTTAGCGGATGCTTTCAAATTTACTCAGTCGGCTATTGATGATGTAGTTTCCTCCGGCATTCATTTCCGGGCAATGGAAATCTATAAATTCTATTCTATCATTAATACGGCTTATCAGACGGAAGAAGCTAGGTCTAAATCGAATCTGATTACTTTTCTTATCTCAACCAGCGTTTCTCTTTTTCTTTTAATCGTGCCGCCTGGAGATCACGGCGCTCGATAACAGGCATGCGCAGATTTTTGCCCACGGCATTGGCGGTCATGCCTCGATGCCCGAGGGAACGATCAATGCCGTCGGCCTCATCGTGGCGTATCTGCGCGAGGCCGAGGATGCGTTTGGTGCCCGTGACGAGCGCCTGCTGACGCCTGCCGAGCACGAGTTTGTCAAGTTTCTGGCCTTTGTACATGCGGACGCCTATGGCCGCGGCCTGGGTATCGACGCGACGAGTCCGGCGTTTGGCCCGCTCACCTGCAACCCCGGCGTCATTCGCGTGGCGGATGGCCACATTGAGCAGGTCATTGACGTGCGTTTCCCCGACAGCACGAGCGCCGATACCATCCGCGAGCAGCTCGAGCCACTTGTGGGCCGCTTTGGCGTGACGTATCGCGTGGATCGCGCAAAGGTGCCGTTCTCGGTCTCTGCCGACGATCCGGCTGTGAAGGCGCTTATCGATACCTATAACGAGTTTACGGGCAAGCATGTCGAGTCCTTCGCCATGGGCGGTGGCACGTACGCACGCAACTTTGCCCGCGCCGTCTCGTTTGGCCCCGAGGAGACCGGCCTGGAGCTGCCCCCATGGGGCGGCCAGATGCACGGCCCCAACGAGTGCGCCAACGAAGAGCAGCTCAAGCAGGCGCTCAAGATTTATATCGTCGCAATCCTGCGCTTGAACGAGCTGGAGCTTTAAGGTTACGCGAACGCCAGGGTGACAACCTGTCTTTCGAAGAGGACGGCATGACCAGAAGGTCTATGCCGTCCTCTTTCTGAAAATGATCCCTTGGGGACGGAGGAAAACGGATCATTTGGTGTAAAAGGCGGGTCATGCTTGTCGGCGGGATTGTTATTCGTTTGTAAAGCCCTGCCGCGCTTGCGGTAAGGGTCTATCAGATGCCCGTAATAAAGCGCAGCTGACGCGGGCGCTGCCCGATCGAGACCGTATCTTTCCAAACAGCAAAGCGGGCAGGGTGCCCGCGAGTCGCTTGTATGAAAGGAAGATCATGCTCGATCAGGCTTATTCTCGTCGTCAGTTCCTCGGCCTCGCTGGTGGTCTTGCCAGCATCGTCGGTCTCGGTCTCGTTGGTTGCGGCGGCTCCAACGCCGCCAACACCGCTGCTGAGGGCAGCGCCGCTGCTGCCGAGTCCGTCTCGGGCGAGGTGACCTACGACGGCGCTTCCTCGTTCCAGGCTCTCGTCGAGGCTGCTGCCGAGAAGTTCATGGATGCCAACCCGGACGTCTCCGTCTCCGGTTCGGGTAACGGTTCGGGCAAGGGCCTGACCGCTGTTGCCGCCGGCACCGTTACCATCGGTAATTCCGACGTCTTCGCCGAGACCAAGCTCGAGGCCGATCAGGTCAAGAACCTTGTCGACCACGAGGTCGCCGTCGTGGGCATGGGCCCCGTCGTCTCCAAGAACGTGACAGTCGACGACCTGTCCCTCGAGCAGCTCAAGGGTATCTTCTCCGGCCAGATCACCAACTGGAAGGAGGTCGGCGGCGACGACGCCAAGATCGTCGTTCTCAACCGCAAGGCCGGCTCCGGCACCCGCGCCACCTTCGAGGCCGCCGTCTTTGGCGACGAGGCCGTCGACTTTAAGGGCGACGCCGAGCTCGACAAGTCCGGCGATGTCCAGACTCAGATGGGCAGCACCGACAACGCCATCTCCTACCTTGACTTCTCGCACTTCGATGACTCCAAGTTCAACGCCATCATGGTCGAGGGCGTCGAGCCCAAGAGCACAAACGTCACCGACGACTCCTTCAAGATCTGGGCGACCGAGCACATGTACTGTGCTAAGGACGCCGACGAGGCCACCAAGGCCTTCCTGGAGTTCATGCTTTCCGACGACGTCCAGGGCAAGCTCGTCGAGGAGCAGGGCTTTATTCCCGTTTCTGCCATGAAGGTCGTCAAGGACGCCAGTGGCAAGGTCTCCGCTAAATAAGTAATCGCCCCCGGAAAGGTTTGCAATGGCAAAACAGCTGCCAAAGCGCGAGCTTGAGAACGTGGGCCTGGGCGTCACGGGTGCGTGCGTAGCGCTCGTGACGCTTGTCGTTGCCGCGCTCATCTTTATGGTCGCCCAAAAGGGCTTCTCGGCTTTTGTCAAGGACGGCGTCTCAGTCGTCGAGTTCTTTGCCGGCACCAAGTGGGACCTGGCCAACACAGCCGAAAACGGCCTGCCCTACACCGGCGCCCTGCCCCTGATCGTCACCTCGTTTGCGGTCATGGTGCTCTCCACGCTCATCGCGCTGCCCATCGCCATCGGCTCCGCCATCTTTGCGGTCGAGATCCAGCCTAAGTTTGGTTCCAAGATCTTTCAGCCGCTTATTGAGCTTTTGACCGGCATTCCCTCGGTCGTCTTTGGCTTGATCGGCTTTCACGTGGTTGTCGGCCTTATGAAGAGCGTTTTCCACGTGAGCACGGGTCTGGGCATCCTGCCCGGCGCCATCGTGCTGGCCGTCATGATTCTGCCGACGATGACCACGCTTTCGGTCGATGGCCTGCGCGCCGTGCCCGACAGTTACCGTCAGGGCTCGCTCGCGCTGGGCTACACCCGCTGGCAGACCATCTGGCACGTGGTGCTCAAGTCCGCCATGCCGTCGCTCATGACCGCGGTCATCCTTGGCATGACCCGCGCCTTTGGCGAAACGCTCGCCGTGCGCATGGTTATCGGCGGCATCGAGGCCATGCCGATGTCGCTACTGTCGCCGGCGTCCACCATCACCACCACGCTCACCACGTCCATGGCGGTCTATGCCGAGGGCTCGGCCCAGGACGACGTCTTGTGGGCGCTCGGCCTGCTGCTGATGGGCATGAGCCTCATCTTTATCCTGATCATCCATCTCATTGGCCGCAAGGGGGCGAAGGCTCGTGGCTAGCACACGCATCCATATCGACGAGGCGAGACTCGGGCGTGTCCAAAAGCAGGACCGCATCGCCACGGGCGTGCTGACGGCGATCGTCGCCATCGTCATGCTCGTCGTCGTCTCCATGGTGGCCTATATCCTGTTCGAGGGTATCTCGACGCTGTTCCAGCCGGGCTTTCTCACGCAGCCATCGCGCGCCAACGGAACCCAGGGCGGCGTACTCTATCAGCTGTTCGACTCGTTCTATCTGCTGCTGATCACCCTGGTCATCTCGGTGCCCATCAGCCTGGGCGGAGCGGTCTTCCTGGTCGAGTACGCGCCGGACGGACCCATCCGCGACATCGCCTCCACCGCCATCGAGACGCTGTCCTCGCTGCCTTCCGTCGTCGTCGGCATGTTCGGCTTTCTAGTGTTCTCGGTGCAGCTGGGCTGGAAGTACTCCATCATCTCCGGCGCCGTTGCGCTCACCATGTTCAACATCCCCATCCTGGTGCGCGTGATTCAGCAGGCGCTCGAGGACGTGCCGCAGGCCCAGCGCGATGCGTGCCTGGCTATGGGCCTCACCCGCTGGGAGGCCACGCTGCACATCCTGATCCCCGAGGCCATGCCCGCCATCGTGACCGGTATCGTGCTTTCGGCCGGCCGCGTGTTTGGCGAGGCCGCGGCGCTGCTCTTTACCTCGGGCATGAGCTCGCCGGTGCGTCTGAACTTCTTGAGCTTTAACCTGTCGAGCCCCACCTGCGCCTGGAACGTGTTCCGTCCCGGTGAGTCGCTCGCCGTGCACATCTACAAGATCTATGGCGAGGGCAGCCCCGAGGCCCAGCAGATCGTTTGGGGTACCGCGGCGCTGCTGATGATCTGCGTGCTGCTGTTTAACGTAATCGCCCGTATCGTGGGCAAGCAACTGGCAAGGAGGATGACGGCCGAATGAGCGAGATGAATACAACGCCCGCAACCGAAGCGGCCACGTCCGAGACCCAGGACTTTCTGTCGAGCGTGGGGCAAAGCGAAAAGCACGTGCGTGTGAGCGGCAAGGCCGTGAGCGACGAGGTCGTACTCTCCACCAAGGACGTCAACGTGTACTATGGCGATCACCATGCGCTGCACAATACGTCGCTCGACTTTCACAAGGGCGAGATCACGGCGCTCATCGGGCCTTCGGGCTGCGGCAAGTCGACCTTCTTGCGCAGCCTCAACCTCATGAATCGCGAGATTCGCGGCTGTCGTGTGGAGGGCGAGAT
This sequence comes from uncultured Collinsella sp., assembly GCA_900553935.1. Lineage (GTDB taxonomy): Bacteria > Actinomycetota > Coriobacteriia > Coriobacteriales > Coriobacteriaceae > Collinsella. The sequence goes on along the minus strand of USFK01000112.1, from coordinate 906 downwards.
CAACTACCGCGGCCGCAACGTGAACACCAAGACCGAGAACACCTACGAGCTGCGCCGGTCCATTGGCATGGTGTTCCAGCAGCCAAACCCGTTCCGCAAGTCCATTCGCGACAACATCACGTTTGCGCCCGAGCGCCACGGCATCACCGACCGCGACGAGCTCGACCGCATGGTCGAGGAGAGCTTGCGCGGTGCGGCGCTGTGGGACGAGGTCAAGGACAAGCTCGACAAGAGCGCCTACGCGCTTTCGGGCGGCCAGCAGCAGCGTCTGTGCATCGCGCGCACGCTAGCGCTCAACCCCGACGTGATCTTGTTCGATGAGCCCTGCTCGGCGCTCGACCCCATATCGACGCTGGCGATCGAGGACCTGATGTCGTCGATCGTGGCCGATCGCGCCATCGTCATCGTGACGCACAACATGGAGCAGGCGTCGCACGTGTCCAACCGCACGGCGTTCTTCTACATGGGCGATATGGTCGAGTACGACGAGACCGACGAGATCTTCCAACGGCCCAAGGATCAGCGGCTGAATGATTACCTCACCGGCATGTTCTCCTAGTCCGGGACGTGCTTGAGGCCCGCGGCGGCCATGGTCGCCACGGGACTGATTGGAGAGGCGGGTCATCTCTTTTGCGAGATGGCCCGCCTTTTTGCGTTGTTCCGTCCTTCGACCTGCCAAAATAAACCTGTCCCTTTTTGGTAGGTTTTGGGGTGGGGCTCGCTGCTATCATGGACAACGTTAAATTTCTACGAAGGAGCAGGGCATATGGCGATTCTTTTGGGATGCGATTCCGTCAGCCTAGAGTTTCCCACCAAGCATATTTTCGATAACGTGACGCTCGGCGTGGACGAGGGCGACCGTATTGGTATCGTCGGCAAAAACGGCGACGGCAAGTCGACGCTGCT
>USFK01000111.1 GCA_900553935.1 uncultured Collinsella sp. | reverse complement strand
CGCCGTCGCTCGTCACCATCGTGTTGTAGCCCTGCGGCAGGCGGCGGATGAAGGACCGCCGCCAAGCCCAAGCTCACCATCACGGCCGAGTCGCCCCTGCGCGCCGACAGCGCGGACGGGTCGACGGGCAGCCTGGAGGCGTCGCTCATCAACACGCCCACCGGCACACCACCTAGCATTACCACCGGAGGTTTTATGCCCTCGACTGGCGATATGGCAATGTACGCCGCGGCCGCCGCAGCGGTCGCCGGAGCCGCGCTCATCGTGGTCGCGCTCCTGGTCAAGCGGGGAGGTGGCAGCCATAAAGAGTAGCTGGCAGCCCCACAGAGAGCGGGGCGAGACGTAGCGAAGTAGATGCTAAGACACAGACAGATGATGACCGATCGAATGAGAACCAACCGGAAAACGGAGGAAAAGAAGATGAGCATGAGCAAGAACATCGCACGCCTGGCAGTAACGGCAGGCCTCACAGCAGCCCTGAGCTTCGGTGGCGTGATGGCCCCGGTGACCATGGCGTTTGCTGCGGGTAAGCCGATGGTGGCCCCGGACGGCAACGTGACGATCAAGGAGGATATCTACACGGATACAACCTTTAAGGGTATCCAGATTTTCAGGGCTAAGGTCACGCAGGATAAGGATGGAAGTACCTGGTCAGGCGATAAGACTCTTTCTGATATTAATTGGGCATCGCCTGAAGTTATGAATGTTGTGACTGGTGCATTTGCTGGCGTCGAGGGAGCTCCTGCTGCGGATGCAGGCGCTCAGGCTTGGGCCAAGTACATTAACGATAATGCCGGTGTTAAAGTTGGTCAGACTGCCAAGGTTGACGCTGGCTCCACGTTGGATAAGATTGCTGCCGCGCTTGAGGGCTCGACTCTAACCTGGACAAACCCAAGCGATTCCAGCAAGGGAGCCTTTAAGGCTTTGGACACTGGCTATTGGCTCTTTGTGACTGCAAGTGTTGGTTCGACCATGTCAAGCGATTTGGCCAACGGCAATACCGACGCCTATACCTCGCCAATCTTTGCCGTCGTTGGTGGCGAAGACGTGAATGTTGATTCCAAAAAGGATGTCCCCAACGTGACCAAGGCCGTTAAGGACGACAATAACGGCAGCTTTGTGGATTCGAGCAAAGTTGTTCCCGAGGGCTCTTCTCGAGATGTCTTTACGGCGCCCAATAGGGTTGCGGACTCTGCATCCGATCAGCTGGTTGAGTATCAGCTTGCAGGTACCGTGGCCAGCAATATCAATACTTATAAAGAGTACAGCTATACCTTCACCGATAACCTGCCTTCTACGATGGTGCCCGAGCTTAACGGCAATGATCCCGTTGTCGAGGTTAAGATTGGCAATCAGGTTGTTCATCCGGGTAGCTATAACAAAAAGTATGAAGATGGCAAACTTGTGGTTTCGTTCTCAAATCTGAAAAATGCCCATGTGAAAAAACAAGATGGCACCGAGGGCGCAGTCATTAACGTTGATGGCAGCTCAAAGGTCTATGTGAACTATAAGGCAAAGCTTGACTCCACGAAGGTTGGCGTCGACATGCTCGGCAAAGGTCAAAAGAACAGCGTCACTCTGACCTATTCCAATAACCCGCATGCTGTCGGCACCGGCACCGGCACCACCGTCGAGCACCCTGCCTACGATTACACCTACGGCATTGACGTCACCAAGGTTGGTAATGAGGAAACTCCTAAGAAGCTCTCTGGGGTTGTGTTTAAGCTTCAGGAAAAGAACGGCGACACTGTCGAGGATAAGTACATTGATGCTAACGGAGTAAAGCAGGCGAACGCCAAGGATGCCAAGCTCACCACGAACGAAGAGGGCAAGATTAACGTCATCGGTCTCGATGAGGGCACTTATGTCCTCACTGAGGTTACGCCCGCACCCGGCTACGATAACTCTCATGGTAACAAAGGCATCACGTTCACCATTACGCGTGGCAATCTTTCTGAGAGCAGCACTGAAGTGGTCAACCCTGTGGTTGAGGTAAATGACGGAGATAATAAGGGGCTCGTTAAGGCCGACAACGCCACTAACGGCATGGTGCACCTCACCGTCACCGATAAGAAGGGCTCCAACCTCCCGCTCACCGGCCTTAACGGCGTGACTTTCACTTGGATCGTTGGTGGCGCGGTTCTGTGCATCGGCGTGGCGCACCTTATCCGCAGCCGTAAGCAGGCTGAGGAGTCCGAGCAGGAGTAACGCTCTCTCACCCATCCCTTTGGCAGGTGGGATGCGATGGCCATGAGACTTGCGGACACTTTTCTCGTCCATCCACGTTCTTGCTTTGCCATTCTCTTTTCGGGGCAGACTCCGCACTGGTGTCTGCCCCGTTCTTTTTGGGTAACACAGCCAGGCTCCATTGCCCGATGGATCAAGCATATGAAAGTCGAACAGATGTTTGCAATTATTGCGTTTACCAGCTGTGGGTGCATACGCTCGCAGTAAAATGGCTTTGCGACGCATCCCGTGCGCGGGCGGCCGACGACTCGATCGGAGGTCCCCAATTGCTGAAATTCCTTAACGCGCTCGCCGCCCTCGCTGCGGTGGGCTCGTTCGTCATCGCGTTTCTTGACTCGTATGAAGTTCGGTTTAAGGTCCGTAGGCGCACGCGCGGTGCGGACGGTAGAAGGCATTTGCGCCGCAACAAGCGCAAATAAGAATGCCCGGGGTTCGGAGCCCGGGCATTTAACAAAACCAGAAAACTAGGCTGCCCGCGCTCTCGTACATTTACGCGGGGTGCGTCGTTTCCTACAGACATTGTATCCCGAATCGCCCCGCCGATTCGGGACATTTTGAAAACTCAAATATGGGTTTAGGCGCGAACGGAATCTCGTTAATTCCGAAAATTATGTATAATTCCAATATATACTGGAATCGAACGAAAACAATGGAAATGAACGAAGCGCTAATCTACTTACAAGAAGCACTGGGCCTCTCCGCCAAGGCCAGAGCTTGGCCTGGATCCGCACGCTTGCCGCTGTATCTGCGGGCGATTGAGGTCCGCGCTGTTGACGCAAACGGTTTTTCGTTTTTGCTTGCAAGTTTGCCTACTGACGTCGGGCTTCCCGAGGCTAAGAGGGTCTATAGTCAGCTAGCCTTGCGTGCGGAGACTCCTGTTGTCGTTTCGTTTCCTGATGCCGATGCGCGTCAGCGCAAAGCATTGGTCGCACAAGGGATTCCCTTTGTTTGCCCCGGCAGACAGGCTTTTCTTCCATTTATGGGCACGGCCTGCACGGAGAGGGGCAGTGTCCGGTTCCGCAATCATTCGACCAAGATGTCACCCAACGCACAGGCTGCCGCAATCTGGGGAGCAGCCCAGGAGCCATATCGCCCCTATGACCTTTGTCGTGCGCTTGGGATTTCGGCAAGCCGCGCGAGTGAGGCCATAACCGAGCTTGTTGACAGGGGGCTCGCGAGGCGCGAGCGTCGCGAGCGACGTGTCGTCGTGTTCCCTGTTGCCGTTGATCTTCTGCTCAGCGAGCACATGGCAGAGCTCTCCTCGCCTGTCTCGAAGGTCTTTTTTGCAAGGAAGACGCCGCAGATCGACTATCTTGTTGACGCCGGGGAGACAGCGCTCGCTGCGCGTTCGATGCTCGCTGCACCGGGCATGGAACAAAAGGCCGTCTTAAGAAGTACATGGCGTCAACTGTGCGACCTCGAAGTCGCAAACGGGGAGTTGCCGGATAACGAAACGGCGATGATTCAAGTGTGGCGCTATGCACCCGTGTTTGCCGACTCCTCCCGTGTCGACAACATTTCGCTTGCGCTATCTTTGGCGGCAATCGACGATGAGCGAATTCAGCTCGAAGTCGATCGCATGTTTGGAAAGGAATATCCATGGCAAGAAGCGCTGTAGAAGGTCTCCAAGAATTTCAGCAGCATATGCAAGAAGCTGCAGGATCGTATGCTCTTATCGGCGGCACGGCATGCGACATTTTGCTCGCGGAGGCGGGACTTCCGTTTAGGAGGACTCACGATTTTGACGTGGTAATTGTCGCCGATGACCGGTTGCCTCAGACGGCAGAAGCTATATGGACTTTGGTGCGTGATGGCGGCTACCGCTGCGGCTGGGGCGAAGGCAAAGGCTCATGTTTTTATCGGTTTACAGAGCCTAAGAGGCCGGGTTACCCCCATATGATCGAACTCTTCGCGAAGTGCCCCGACTTTCTAAAGGGTCGTGAGGGGATTGATGTGGCGCCAATTCACATTGATGAAAACATAAGCAGTCTTTCGGCAATTTTGTTGGACGATGCTTACTACAGCTTGTTCCTTCAGGGTATTCGGACCGTAGGCGGCGTTTCGGTCCTGGGTACGGAATACATTGTCCCGTTCAAAGCGAAGGCGTATCTCGACCTAAAAGCCAGAAGGGAAGCGGGGGAGAACGTTGATTCGAAGAAGGTAAAAAAGCATAAACGCGATGCGCTGAGGCTTGCTCAGCTGCTTGGCGAGTCGGAAGGTGTCGACCTGGGCGAAGAACTGAAGGACGATATGCTTGCGTTTGTTAAAGATTGCGAGGTGGGCGACGTCAATCTGAAACAGATCGGGGTTGCGGGCGTAACGATGGCGCAGTTGCTCGAGACGATGAAAGCAACATATGGCTTGATTGGTTGAGTGGGGTTACGTGGCCCGAACGGTGCAGCCTAGCTGCGTTGTCCGGTGCATGAGTTCGCTAATCGGCTATTATTTGTTTAGACAACCTGAGCTGTAGAGGAGTGACCGGCGATGGTGCAGGGCGCCAAACATATGAAGAGCAATAACGCCGCGGTCAACGGCGGCTCAAGCCCTCAGCCCAAACCTCAACCAAAGCCCAAGCGCCGTCGCAAGCGGCTGCCGCGCTGGGCCGACCGGCTCATCACCATCGTCATCATCCTTATTGGCGTGGGCCTTATGACCTGGCCGTGGATCTTGGACCGGCTCGAAGCCAGCACCGTGTCCAGCACCGTGGACGCGTTGTCTGCCGAGGAGCGCGAGCGCATCCTGCTCCAGGCGCGCTCCTTTAACGAGCAGCTGGCGGGCGAGGCCACCGAGCTTCCCGCCGACCAGATCGAGCCCTACGCCCAGCAGCTCATCTTTGACCGCGACCCCATGATGAGCTGGGTCGAGATCCCCTCCATCGACGTGAGCATGCCCATCTACCACGGCACGAGCGAAGAAGTCCTCATGGCGGGCGTCGGCCACCTGGAGGGCACGAGCCTGCCGGTGGGCGGCACCTCGACGCATTGCGTGCTCACGGCGCACTCGGGCATGCGCAACCTGAGCATGTTCGACGACATCCACTCGCTGGAGCCCGGCGACCTGGTGCTGCTGCACACCATGAACAAGACGCTCGCCTACAAGATGGTGGACTCCGAGGTCGTGCTGCCCGAGGAGATGGAGTCACTGACCATCGAGCCCGGCGCCGACAAGGTGACGCTCGTCACCTGCACGCCCTACGGCGTGAACGACCATCGCCTGCTGGTGCATTGCGTGCGCACCAAGTACAACAAGAAGGACGTCGACAAGCAAAAGTCGCTGGCCGGCCGCCACTGGGGCAA
>USFK01000110.1 GCA_900553935.1 uncultured Collinsella sp. | reverse complement strand
TGTTAGCGAGATTGTCCTGTCCGTCGACCCCGTTGAGGAGGCGTAGAGTCATGAGCACAAACGCGATTGAAACGCTGCAGTTCAACTGCACCACCTGCCCATCCGAGTGCCTCCTGACCGTAGAGGTGGAGCGCGACACAGACGGCGCCGTGGCAGAGGTGCACTCCGTAACCGGCAACAGCTGCCCACGTGGCGATACGTTCGCGCATCAGGAGCTCACCTGTCCCATGCGCGTGCTTACCACCACCGTGGCCGTATCCGGCGGCGACGAGGCGCTGCTGCCCGTGCGCACGGCCGAAGCCATCCCGCTCGAACTCCATGCCCAGGCGATGGACCTCATCCGCGGCCTAGTCGTCGACGCCCCCATCCGCATGGGCGACGTCGTGCAGGAAGATCTTCTCGGCACCAACATTGACCTAGTCGCCAGCATGAACATCGATCCAACCTAAGCAGCTAATTTGGGACGGGGCTCTTTTGGCTGCTTTTGCAAGGAGTGTCCCAAGGTGCCGGCATAAAAGGAACGTCCCTATGTGCCGGGCATGGGATACCATGGTGGCAACCTAGCGAAAGGACGATGTATGGCACATGTCGATGACCAGCGTGTGGCGCGCGTGCTCGATGCGCTCGAGGCTCAGCACCCCGGCGCGCAGCTGCTTGTGAATGACCCGTGGTCGATCTACTATCTGACCGGCTTTTATGCCGATATGTTCGAGCGTTTTTGCGGCGTGCTGCTCGCGCGCGATGACGAGCCCGTGATCTTAGTCAACGCCCTGCATCAGCTGCCCGAGTACGACAATGCCCGCGTGGCCTACCACACCGACACCGACGTCGTGACCGACGCCATCGCGAGTGAGATCGACCCAGCCAAGCCGCTTGGCGTCGACACTGTCATGCGTTCCGGCTTTTTGATGCCGCTCATAGAGCACCACGCCGCAAGCGAGTTTTTCCTGGGTGACTTTGCCGTCACCGCCGCGCGCACCTACAAGGATGCCGCCGAGCAGGAGCTTATGCGCGTGTCCTCGGCCGCCAACGACGCCGTGATGGCCGATGCCATCAAACTCGTCCACGAGGGCGTGACGGAGCGCGAAATCGCCGACCAGATGCTCGGCCTGTACCGCAAGCACGGCTGCGAGGGCTTTAGCTTTCCGCCCATCGTGAGCTTTGGCGCCAACGCCGGCGACCCGCATCACGAACCCGACGATACCGTGCTCAAGCATGGCGACGTGGTGCTGTTCGACATTGGCGGACGCCGTCGCAACTACTGCTCGGACATGACACGCACGTTCTTTTGGGGCCAGCCGGACGAGGAGACCGCGCACGTCTACGACATCGTGCGCCGCGCCAACGAGGCCGCCGAGGCGCTCATCACGCCGGGCGTTCGTATGTGCGACTTGGACCGCGCCGCACGCGACGTGATTGAGGATGCGGGCTATGGGCAGTACTTTACGCACCGCCTGGGTCACTCAATCGGTCTGCAAGACCACGAGCCGGGCGATGTCTCGCTCGCCAACGAGCAGGTCGTAGAGCCGGGCATGACGTTCTCTATCGAACCGGGTATATACCTCCCCGGTCACACCGGCGTCCGCATCGAGGACCTAGCCCTGATGACCGAGAACGGCGTCGAGATTCTCAACGCCTACCCCCACGATCCGGTCCGCTTAGACTAGGCAATGCGGCAAAGGGGCTGTCCCTTTGCCGCATCACATGAATGCCGCCACAAAAACGGCCTATCTACTACGTTTAGCCCGCGTGGGTCGACCATACCCGTGTTTTCGCAAAACTGGCAAGCCCTTTACCTGCGGTTTTGATTTCGCAATTCTCGGTATGGTCGAGGGTTACCGGTCAAACGTAGTAAATAGGCCCATTTCGTGGCGAGCAAGTCAACTCGAGGCGCAGGGCAGCCAAAAAAGCCCCGTCCCAAATTGACTGCTTTTGAGTTGCGGTGATATACGGACCGTTTGAGGCTTCTGGCTTGTAAAACAGTCCGTATTTCACCGCAACTGATGAGGGGATGGGTTAACGGAGCAGCTCCGCTACTTCGCCGGCTAGGGTGATGGTACCGGCTGCTACGAAAGGCTCGCCCGCGGCATCGAAAGCCGCGAGGGCCTCGGATACGCTGGGGTACACGCCCGCGAGCTTGTCGGCGTCCACCAGGGCAGCGAGCTCATCTGCCGGCAGGGCGCGGTCGGAATCGGTCTGGGTCACAACCACGCGCGGGAAGGCCGGGATCAGTACGTCAACGATGCCTGCCACGTCCTTGTCGGCCAGCGCAGCGCACAGCAGCGTGGGGCGATTCTCCACGCACGGATCGATCTCGTCCAGCGCGCTCACAAAGTTCTCGCAGCTCTGAGGGTTATGGCAGGCGTCGATCAGCTTGAGTGGATCGGTCCCCAGCACGTCAAAACGACCCGGCGTGGGGCAACCCATAAGCGATGCATCCAACGCATCGTGATCGAGCTCGCGACCCAGATACCCCTCGCAAAGCATAATCGCGCACGCGGCATTCTGCGGCTGATAGGCCGGCTTGACCATGCTCGACGTATAGATGGCACGCGGCGTAGTACAGCTAAACTCCACGGTATCGCCTACATGCGCCGGTACCTTGGTCGTGGAATGGCTCACCACCAGCGGCACCACACCGCACTCGCGGCAGCGCGTATCCATTACGCGCTGAACGCTCGGCTCATGCGTGCCCTCGCCCAAAACAACCAATCGCCCAGGCTTAATAACCGCAGCCTTCTCCCCCGCAATGGCCTCGAGCGTATCGCCCAAAATACGTGTGTGATCGAGCCCAATACCCGTAATGGCGACGGCCACGGGATCAGTCGCACTCGTAGCATCCCAGCGTCCGCCCATGCCAACCTCAAGCACGGCAACATCCACGCGAGCCTCGGCAAACACCACAAGTGCAGCAGCCGTCAAAAGGTCAAACGGCGTGATGGTATAGGCGCGCTCCCCCGCCGCCACACGACGGGCATTCACTCGATGCCCCGCCTCAACAGCGGCCGAAACGCCACGGGCGAATGCCTCATCGCTCACGACGCATCCATCGACTTCCATGCGCTCGGGATAGCGTACCAGCTGTGGCGACGTATACAGCGCGGTCTTGAGCCCCTCACCACGAAGAATGGCAGCCGAAAAACGCGTAGTCGAAGTCTTGCCATTGGTACCGGCGACCTGAATGCAATCAAAGTACTCGTCCGGACGCCCCAACTCATCGAGCATATCGACAACCGTCTCAAGCAGAGGCCCAGCATCCCCAGAAATCCGCCCCGTATCAGCAGCCAGCCCAACAGCCTCATCAAACGAAAGCAAATCAAACTCAAAAGGAACGGTATACAAGCCGGAACGCTTAGGCATTTTTAGAACCGCCATTCATAGAAAAATAAAACAGTATAGGTTGAGGATAGTCAGCGAAAACGCCTCTGATGAGCCAAGGTGCCGTGAAACAAGGGCGCATAGGGCTTATGCCCATGCGCCCGAAGTTGAACGGCAGATTGGCCATCAGAGGCGTTTGCAGCGTCGAGTCAGCCGCCGTTCGTTAGAACGGCGGAATAGGTGTCCGCAGTAGCGAGCAAAGCGTCGGGACGCGCCCCTCAGTAAGACCTACGAGAAGTCAGCAACCTGCGAGGTCAGCGCCACCAGGATCTCCTTGAGCTCAGCTGCACGGTCCCTCTTCTTCTGGACCACCGCAGGCGCGGCCTTGGCAACAAAGCCCTCGTTAGCAAGGGTCTTCTCGCAGCCGGCGAGCTCCTTCTGCGCAGCGGCGATCTCCTTCTCCAGGCGCGCCTTCTCGGCCGAAAGATCAACCTTGCCCTCGAGCACCACAAAGACCTCGACACCGCTATCGACCACGGCGATGCTCGCAGCCGGCTTCTCGACGTCGGTACCCATGACCAGCGAAGCGGTGTTCGCCAGCGGCTCGATGGTCGAACGCAGGCTCTCGAGCTTCTCGATGTCCTCGGCGCCGGCGCGCACGACCACGTCGAGCTCGGCCTTGGGGCTCAAGCGATAACGCGAACGCGTGGCGCGAGCGGCAGACACGACGGTACGGCACAGCTCAAACGCGCGCTCGGCGTCCTCGTCAACATACTTGTCGTAGTCGGCGGGCTCGGGCCACTTGGCGATCATGAGCGCCTCGGCGCGGTTCACGTTGCCCTCGGCGTCCAGGTCGAGCACGCTCGCCGGCATGTTGTCCCAGATCTCCTCGGTGACAAACGGCATGAGCGGATGCATCAGGCGAATGGAGGTGTCGAGCACAAAGATCAGGTTGCGCTGAGCCTGCAGACGGCCCTCGCCCTTCAGGCGGGCCTTGGTGACCTCGACGTACCAGTCGCAGACCTCGTTCCAGAAGAACTGCTGCACGCCGCGGGCCATGTCGCCAAAGGTGTACTGCTCGATACCCTCGGTGACCATCTTCACGGCCTTGGCCAGGCGGCTGAACATCCAAGCGTCGGCCGGCGTCTCCACGACGGGCTCGCCGGGCGTGTAGCCCTCCATGTTCATGAGCAGGAAGCGGCTGGCGTTCCAGATCTTGGTCACAAACGACTTGGCCTGGTCGGTACGCGGGCTGTCGATAAGCTTCTTGGTCTTCTTATCGATGTTCGCGTCAAACTTGACGTCCTGGTTGTTGGTGCACAGCGTGAGCAGGTTATAGCGCATCGCGTCGGCGCCGTACATACCGATGAGGTCCATGGGGTCAACGCCGTTACCCTTGGACTTGGACATGCGGCTGCCGTCCTTGGCAAGGATCGTCGGGTAGATGACGACGTCCTTAAACGGTACCTCATCAAGGAAGTACAGCGAGCTCATGACCATGCGGGCGACCCACAGCGCGATGATGTCGCGTGCGGTGACCAGCGCCGTCGTGGGGTGATGGCCCTCGAGCAGCTCCGGCTTTTGCGGCCAGCCCTGCGTGGCAAAGGTCCACAGCTGCGAGCTGAACCAGGTGTCCAGCACGTTCTCGTCCTGATGCACGTGATGGCCGCCGCACTTGGGGCACACGTCAGTGTCCTCGGTGAGGGCGTCCTCCCAGCCGCAGTCCTCGCAGTAGAACACGGGGATGCGGTGGCCCCACCACAGCTGGCGGCTGATGCACCAGTCCTTGAGGTTCTCCATCCAGGTGGTGTAGGTCTGCGTCCAGCGCGCGGGGTGGAAGGTGACCTTGCCGGAGTTAACGGCGTCGAGTGCCGGCCCCTTGAGCTTGTCGACGGCCACAAACCACTGCTCGGACAGCCACGGCTCCAGCGTGGAGTCGCAGCGGTAGCAGTGCATGACCGAGTGCTCGAGGTCCTCAATGTGGTCGAGAAGGCCGTGCTCGTCGAACCACTTCACGATTGCCTCGCGCGCCTCGTCGCGGTCCATGCCGGAGAACTCGCCGTAGCCGTCTACGATGTGCGCGTGCTCGTCAATAACGCGGGCTGCGGCACGACGGGCAATATCGGCTCAAGCGCGTCGCCGGCAGACGTCATGCGCGTGGTCGACCTCAATGTCCGCGCGCTGACCATGGTCACGCAGACTGTCGTGCCGTTTATGACGCGCGGCGCGAAGATCATCAACGTCTCGTCCATCGCGGCCTTCTGCCCCACGCCCCGCATGACGGTCTACAG
>USFK01000109.1 GCA_900553935.1 uncultured Collinsella sp. | reverse complement strand
GGGCTGTGACCGCCCGACCGAGATGGACACGCTGGGCAAGGCGGGCAAGAATGCCGTCGCCCGTGCGCTCGATATCGCCAAAGATCGTATGGCCCGTCTGCTCGCCGCCCAGGCTGTAGCCACCCTCGCGCATCTTGGCATACACGTGACGGTCGCCCACGCCGCTGGTCACGGCGCTCAGTCCGGCAAGCTCCAACGACTTGATCAGGCCAAAGTTGCTGGCAATCGTCGGAACCACGGTACCGCCCGAAAGGCGACCGTGCTTGTTCAGGTACACGCCGCACACGTACAGGATCTGGTCGCCATCGACCACGCGGCCGCGCTCGTCCACGGCCAGGCAGCGGTCGGCATCGCCGTCATAGGCAAAGCCCACGTCCAGGCCCTGCTCCACCACGTGGCGCTGCAGGCGCTCCATATGCGTGGAGCCGCAGTCGACGTTGATGTTAAAGCCATCGGGCGCGGCGTTGATCACGCGCACGTCGGCACCGAGCGCGTCAAACACCGGCTTGGCCACCGAGGAAGCCGAGCCGTTGGCGCAGTCGATGCCGATCTTGACGCCCTGCAGCGAAAAGTTCGCACTTGCAATGAGCGAAGCAATGTAGCGGTTGCGGCCCTGCATGTAGTCCACCGTGGCGCCGATGTGGTTGCCCGTTGCCAGCGGCACCTCGCTCTTGCCATCGATGTAGTCCTCGATGAGCTCCAGTACGTCCTCGTCCATCTTAAAACCGTCGCTGTTGACGAGCTTAATGCCGTTATCGCAAAACGGGTTGTGGCTCGCGCTGATCATGATGCCGCAATCGAAGCAGCCTTCCACGGTCTGATGTGCTACGCCCGGCGTGGGGATCACGTGCAGCATATAGGCGTCCGCACCGCTCGCGACCAGGCCGCTCACTAGCGCCGCCTCGAACATATAACTCGAGCGACGTGTGTCCTTGCCCACGATGACGCGCGCCTTGCGCTCGCGGTTGGCGCCGTAATACCAGCCCACAAAACGGCCAATCTTATAAGCGTGCTCTACCGTCAGCCCAACGTTGGCCTCACCGCGAAAGCCGTCGGTGCCAAAGTACTTCATGCGCTCTCCTTACAAAATAGGGGCGAACAGATTGCCTGTCCGCCCCAAAATGGTACTCGATTATCTGCGCTACCAGAAAAATCCTACGCCGACGCGCTGTCGCGAGCCGCCTGGCATGTAGGAGTCTGACGCAGCGTAAGCGGCTTGTCCCCCGCCTCGGCCGACGTGGTCAGCGTATATGTGATCGTCGTCGTCTCGCCAGCATGCAGGTCAACGGTGCCCGAATAGAAGGGGATTCCATGCCACGTAGCGGCGCCAAGACCAAACTGGGTGCCCTCGACGGTCAGATCAGTAATGTTGCCGCCCGTCGGTGCAAACAACGAGACATTCAGACGCTCGTCGTCGCGCGCTGCATCGGGTGCGCTCGCCGCGACGTAGTCGGGCAGCTTGCCTGCCTCCTCCTGCGTCATGATGTTCGTCAGGGTAACGGTGATGCGATACGAGCACGTGCCGTCACCGTTCTTGACGCCCTGGCCAATCTGCGTATCGGCATTCAGGTACCAGTCGAGCTTGGAGAAGCTCAGGTTGTTAAAGTAGACACCAGCAACGGGATCTTCACTCGGGTCATCCGGATCGGGCAGCGAGGCGTCGATGTTCATCTGCTTGATAGCGTTCTGCTCGTCATCGTTTTTCATCCACGCGATCAGGCGGCCCTCTTCGGCACCGCGCTCAACGGCGCTGACAAGCTTCGTAACATCGACATCGCCGATACCGCCAAGGATCTTGTCGAAGGCAGCGCTGGCGACGGATGCAAAGATGCCGTCAGACTCCTCGACCGGATAGTTCCAGTACACATCGTGCATGAGGACCTTTGCGGCGTTGGTGCCGTCGACAACCGTTCCGTCGGGCAGCGAGACATTACCGACGAGGCCCAGCAGATACTGCAGGAACACCGGGTCGATACCCACGACGCCGTCAACGTCCTGCCCATACTGGGACTTCCACAGCGCGGCGACACGCTGCGAGTTGCGGGGCCAATCGGGCGAATACGCGTTACCAGAGTTGTACAGGTTACTGTGGTCGCCAAACAGCGCCTCGTCCTCTTCGTCGACGCTCTCAACCGCCTCCTCTTTGCCAAGCGCAATACATGGAACAAACTCGCCAATCGACATCTGGCCGTCGGTGACCGAAATCAGGCCCTGCGAACCGCCAAAGCCGCCGCAGGCACGAATCTCGACGTTGTTCATGGCGTACACAAGGTAGTTGCGCGTCTGGCCGTTGGCACCGAGCATCTGGGGAAGGACGGGGGCGACCTTCTCCGCCGCGTCAACCGCGCCGTTGAGGGTGGCAAAGCCGTCCTTGGCCTTATCGACCAGCTCGGTCACTTGGGAAATATGAGTATCGCCAATACCCTGGATCTTCTCGTTGGCGCTCTTGAACACCTTGGAGCTATCGGAAAGCGAATCGGCAACGGCCTGCAGCGCGGACACGTTAATCATGCCGTCCTGGAACAGCTTGCCTGGCGTGGCCTGCGAAAGGTTGTCGGCCATGGGAACCAGCGCGTTGCTCGAGACATCGGACAGGGCATCAATCATGGTGCGGGCCGCATTGATGTCGCTGCCATACACCGGGATAAACGAAGCCACCGTCCACAGCGGGCTCGAGGTCTCCGCCTTCATGCTATCGCAGAGCTCATCGATCTTCTTCGCGTCGTCAGGCAGCGTCGAAAAATCGCCCGACGTGACCTTGTCCTTAAGGCCACCGACGATCTCGACAGCCTCCTTCGCTTCGCTCTTTACGGTCTTTGCCGAGTTAAGCAGCATAAAGCCACTTGCGCCAAGCGCAACGAGAAGCACCGCGACTACAGCGGCAATAATGGCGCCAGTGTGACGCTTTTTGCGCTCGCCCTTGCGATGGCGATGACGGACCAGACCGTCAGAGGTCGAACTCGACGAAGCGTCGCTACCGTAGTTCAAGCCAAAATCGTAATAATCTTCCTTGGAACCCGAGCCCGCAAACTCGGCACCGCTATCATCCAGGCGGGCGAACGTGCCAGTCTCGGAGGCGCCGGTGTAAATCGTGCCAAGGTTACCCGTAAGCCCCGCGCCACCGGCAGAGGGAGTATTGTTGGCGGCCTTGCCGGCATTAACGTTGCCGGCGGTATTCGCGGCGTTGGCAGCACCTGCGTTGTTCGCAGGTATCGAAGGGGCCCCGCTCGGCTGCGACGTGGAGGTTGCACCGCCCGCAAAGACATTCCCTCTTGCACGGCCGGTCTTTTTTGCCTTTTGAGACTGCTCGTACAGAGCGGTAAACATCGCCGTCTCGCCCGGGGACACGCGCTTACCGGAACCGCCCTGCCCAGCGCCGCCCGGCGTGCCGGCCTTACCAGCCCCGTTCGGACGCGGCGGAACTGCAGGACGGCCGCTATCGCTGCCCTTAAAGTGATTACCAGCCATAAAGAAATCCTCGCAATTGAGTCGCAATGAAAAAGTCCATAACGTTACTAGTTTATGGCATTTTGAGCATCGACAGCTAAACTCCAGACACGGACATCAATTGGCGAAAATGTGGCACAACGCCTTTTCCGTCTTGGCGCCAGCTACACCGTCAAAAACACCATCGCGATAATCATGGCAAAGCCCGCCAGGTCGGTGGGCAAAAACACCGTTCCCAGCATAAGGGCGCTGCTGATGGTGGCCGAAACCGGCTCCATGGTTCCAAGGAGGCTCGCGCGCACCGAGCCAATCTCCTTAACGCCCTGCATGTAGAACATATAGGCGAAGAACGACCCCACCACAATAAATATCGCGAGCGCGCCGACACCCGAGGGGCCGAGCGCCGGCATATGCGCCCACGGCTGGGTAAAGATACTCATCACGATTCCCGCCGAAAGCATGGCCGAGCCCGTGACGACCGGGCTACCGTATTTGTTGAGGATTCCGGCAGGGATGATTGCTATGCAGGCACCGCCCACTGCGCACAAAAGGCCCGAGAGCAGGCCCATCGGCGAGATGTTGAGCGTACTGGGGTCGCCGCCCGTGGCGATCAAAAACGTTCCGCCCAATGCGAGCAAAATGCCAAGAGCCTCGCGCGTGCGCGGCAGTCGATGCGCGGTGACGCAGGCATACCCCATGACGACCACCAGCTGCAGGCACTGGAAGACGGTCGCGGTGCCCGCGTTGGTCAGGCGCACGGCTGACAGATAGCAAAGCTGGTTGAACAGC
Source organism: uncultured Collinsella sp. (assembly GCA_900553935.1). Classification (GTDB taxonomy): domain Bacteria; phylum Actinomycetota; class Coriobacteriia; order Coriobacteriales; family Coriobacteriaceae; genus Collinsella. The sequence goes on along the minus strand of USFK01000109.1, from coordinate 1,376 downwards.
AGGCCAAAGATCGTAAACAGAATAAGCTGCTTGCGATCGGCGGGGGTAGTCCACAGCTCGATCAAGCGGTCGCGGTCTTTTCTGAGCACAACGAACATAAAGAGCAGGCCAGCGATAACTTGGCGCACGCTCATCAGCCAAAACGTCTCGATATGGCACACGTCAAAGAGGTAGCTGGCGCTGGTGCCAGAAAAACCCCAAAACGTACCGCCGGCAAACGCGGCGAGCGTACCCAGGGCCATCTTGCGCGCCTGGGCGTCGTTGAGGCGGTCGCGCCATGCGCGGCGGGTGCTGCGGCTCAGCTCGTCAGTCCCCTCGGGCACGATAAAATCAGACGCCGCCGTCATCGGTACCGAAGCCCTTTCACGTGCACACTGCGCCGAGCGCTTCTGTTCCATTCCACTCCCCAGAAATCAATTGGCAATAAAGCGTCCAAACTGTAGCACGAATATTGGTATGAAATAGCAGATGATGCGGAGCATCTGCGAGCGTCCAAATTGCAGGGACGAAAGGCACCGATGAGCTATGCCGAGCGGTTGGAATCGCCTGGGGCGCCGGGATCGGCTTCCGCACTTTCATCGGTATGGCCACCGTCGGCATCGCCCTCGTCACCGGCGTCGCCCTGCTCCTCCTGCTCGCGACGGCGCTTTTCGCGAATCTGCTCAACGGCGGCTCGCAAGGCGGCCTCGTCCTCGGCGCGTGCCACCTCTTGCGTTGTCTTGACCATATGGCGAATCTCGAGCACCAGCAGCACGATCAGCGGCACCACGATAAGCGGAAAGAACAGCAGCGGATTGGTGAGCAACGAGACCACCACGCCCAGCCCCGCCGAGACAAAGACCACGCGCCCCACCACGTCGGCGGCGGGCACGGGCGCAGCATCCTCGACCGGATTGGCATCGCCCTTGGTGCGGTAAACCGGCGTGCCGTCGGCCGCATCCTCCACGGCAACGATGCGATGCGTGTTGAGCGAACCCTCCAGCGCGTCATCGGACGAATGGAAGGTGATGATGTCACCCACCTGGTAGGCCTGACTGTTGTCGATATCGACGACGATAAACGAATGCACGGGAATCGCCGGCTCCATCGAGCCGGTCAGCGTGCGCATAAAGCCGTAGCCCATGATGGTGGGAATCTCGCCGGCGGGCGTGAACACCGTGCGCAGCAGCACCACAAAGGCGACCAGGATCACCACGGTCGCCAACACGTTGATCACGCGGAGCACGTGCTTCATCACTTGTCGGCGTCCTTTGCGGAAGGCTCGGGGTCGGCAGCGACCTCGCCCTCGGTGGCATCCGCCGCAGAAGCGCCATCCTCGTCAGGCGCGGCGACCACGCCCTCGCCAGCCTCGCCGCGCAAGCGAGCCAGCAGATAGC
>USFK01000108.1 GCA_900553935.1 uncultured Collinsella sp. | reverse complement strand
CAATGCCCTCCTCTTTCACGTCACCTTGCTCGCCTAGGGGCGTTTTCGCTGGCTTGTGTTCAACCAGCGACGCAATTCAGCTCCAAGCAAAAAGGCCGAAGTCCCGAAGGGTTTCGACCTTTGTTTTTTTGCAGCGTCCAAGCGCAGTTTATCGATTCTCGATGCTGCCGATATTCTTGAGCTCGATGGAGATGAGGCCGTTGGGTTCGTTGACAAACTCGATGTACTCGGAGTTCGAGCCCATCTCGGCCGGAAAGCTGATCTCGATGCCCGTATCGGTACGAATCTTGTGGTTGCGCACGGCCGCGCGTTCGACCTGCTTGCGCTCCACGGGCACACGCTCAGGCACCTTCTCCTCAGTCAGTGCCGCGCGCACGCTCTCCTTGATAACCGGTTCGTCCTCAAAGACCTCATCGACGATATCCCAGGGCGGCAGCTCCTCGTCATCCTCGACCTTCTCGGCCACAGCGGCCTTAACCTTGGCGAGCGCCACGGCCGTGTTGGCGCCGTGCTCCTCGGCGACTTCCTCGACCACGCGCGTCACGGTGTCGATGACTTCCTTGCCCGATACGCCCGTGTCGCACTGCAGCAGGCCATCGGGGATAAGCATACGGTCCTCGCCGGCAATCTTGCGCTTCTTGTCCACGTAGCCGATCTCCATGGTACTCGCGCGTACGATGGCATAGCTCGGCACCTTTTGCGAGGGGTTCGGCAGAATGGCGTAGTGGCGCGCGATGTCGTTGCGCACCTCCCCCTCCTCGCGGCCCACTTCGTGCATAAAAGCCTGCTTGGAGCCCAGCAGCATCACGGCAAACCAGCGGGCATCCTCATCGTCGTCAAAATCGGCCACGAGCACGTCGGTGGACTCGGCTTTCTCGGCTTTGGTGAGCTCGGAGGAGATAAACTCCGCAATCTGCTGCGACAGGTCCACGAACTCGCGCTCGCCAAAGAAATAACCCTTGAGCTCGCCGCCAAACGCAGAGTTCTCGGCAAACGTGGCGCGTTTATTGTCGGCCGAGGTACGTGCGCGGCGCAGATGCGTGGTCACGAAGTTGCGCACGGTACGACTCTCGATATCGAGCTCGCGCTGGCTCATAACGTTGACGGCAGAGTCAAAGTCCAGGATATGCAGAATCGCGTGATTGATTTTCATATACGGCATTCCGTTCTAGATCGAATTGAGCACGAATCAGTATAGCGGTCAAGCCCGCCCCAGGCGCATCGAAGATTGGTGCATCGGGGACAGGTTGCTTTGCACCAATGGCTAGCGCAGGAGCTCGGACTGCCAAGCCTCGAGCTGTTCTGCCAGACTCTTACCGGCAGCGGACATGTCGATCTGGGGTCGTTTGGGCAGCAGCGCGCATTTAAGGATTGCCACGATGGTCTGCGAGACAAAACGTCGCGTATCCTTGTCAAAGCCTTGCGCAGCCTGGAGCATCACGGGCAGGCTCTCGCGCAGATTTCCAACGATATCCGCAAACCGCTCAGCACCCGCAGCCTCAAACACGGAGAACAATGCATCTACAAAACGCTCGCGCTCGTTAGGCGACACTGCAAGCAGCATCTCGCGAATGGAGCCATCAACGTATCGAGCACCGGCGGACAGGCGCTCACAGTACACGAAGTCGCGACCATCAACCACCCAGCTAAAGGGATTGTGCTGCAGCAGGCTGAACTCGGTGCTCTCAACGATGGCATAGTCCTCCTGTGTCTCGAACATCATGCCAAAGATCGACGACCGAGGTAGCGTCTTGTCGATTCGACCGGAAAGATCGGCAAAGGCGTTGCCGTTCAGAAACTCCTCGACGAAGCCCGGACCATCATGGGAATACACCCGTTCGATTCGCTCACGGGCGACGTCGGAGCACATCGCCGCACCGTACACCGCAAGGTTTCCACCCTTGGAATGACCTCCGCACAAAAGCGGCCCGTCAATCGCATCCGCAGCCTCGTCCACATAACGCGCCGCGGATTCCTGGGCCGGCACAGGACACCGGAATGCCATGTTAAAGTCCTCTTTCCAGCCCACAATCGTACTGTCGGTCCCCCGAAAGGAAAGATAACTAAACCCCGCCGGAAACCGGAACGCCATGGCTGCAAACTGCTCTGTCGCCACCACATCGCTCACGGCACGATAGCCGCAAACGCGTACGCCACGGTAGCGAGGGCTTGCCGCCACGGCCTCCAACAAGGCCCTGCTCCCCTCTGGATCCCACAGGTCGCCAATCATGTCCCGGTAGCACTCGGCACGAAGCAGCTCGCGTACGTCTAGGCCCTGCCAGTTCGTCAGCTCCGCCATATCACCCGGCAAACGCAAATAGGACAACCACGCAAAGACCAGGCTATCCACCGCGCAGAACGGCCGTTCCTCAAACGGGTCAAACACCGTCTGGGCATAGGTCAAAAAATTAGGCGAATCCGACATGGCGCTCCCATCAACTATGGCGCATTGGGGTCAGGTTACTTTGCACCAAAAAGGCGCCCGGACCGTGTGGACCGGACGCCTTTCATTGTAGCCTGTTGCCCAAAAGAGCTGGATTTAGCAGGAGAAGTCGACGCTGTCGATGATGTCCTTGAGGGCCTTGGCGGAGGCGGTAAGCTCATGCTGCTCGTCATCGTTCAGCGGCACGGGGACGCGGCAGACAACGCCGTCGCGGCCAACGACGGTCGGCATGGAGATGGCAAGATCGGACAGGCCATACTCGCCCACCATGAGCGAGGACACGGGCAGAACGGTCTGCTCGTCACGCATGACGGCGGTGCAAATGCGCTTAACGGCCATGGCGACGCCGTAGTAGGTAGCGTGCTTCTTCTCGATGATGGTGTAGGCGGAGTTCTTGACGTCCTCGGCGATGCGCTTCTCGGCAGCCTCATGCTCCAGATGACCGTGAAGCTCGCAGAAGGTGTTCAGCGGAACGCCGGCAACCTGGGCGCTGGACCAAGCGACGAACTCGGAGTCGCCGTGCTCACCCATGACATAGGCCTGGACATCGCGCGGGTCGACCTCAACGTGGGCACCAAGCATCTGCTGCAGACGGCCGGTGTCGAGCACGGTACCGGAGCCGATGACATGGCCCTCGGGCAGGCCGGACATCTTGATGGCGGCATAGGTTAGAACATCGACCGGGTTGGAGACGATGAGCAGAATGCCGTCGAAGCCAGACTTCTTAATCTCGGGAATAATGGACTTAAAGATGTTGACGTTCTTGTTGACCAGGTCCAGGCGGGTCTCACCGGGCTTCTGGGCAGCGCCAGCGGTGACGACGATCATGGCGGCGTCGGCGACATCGGAATAATCGCCGGCGTAGATCTTCATCGGCTCGGCAAACGTCATGCCGTGCGCGATATCCAGAGCCTCACCCTCGGCGCGGTTCTTGTCCACGTCGATGAGGACCATCTCGGAGAACAGACCGCTCTGCATCAGCGCGAACGCCGAAGACGAACCGACGAAACCGCAGCCGACAATAGCGACCTTCTTCTCGTTAACCATTAGAAACTCCCATCTCTCTCCACAAGCAAGCCGCCCGGGAACGACCCGAGCGGCTTGCCGTAATCCCAATACATCCAATCGGGACTTTGATTATGCTCCTATTCGCAGCCAAAAATCGACCGTTTACCGAAATTGTTTGCAGAATTCGTAAAATAACTGCACGAAATCGGTTTCGAGCTATTGACGAGGCGAAATAGCTTTCTAATACAGGCCCGCCTCGCGAATGGCCTCGACAGCCAAAGCAATCTGATCGGGCGGCAGGACCAGCGCCATGCGCACGTGTCCCTCGCCCGAAGGACCAAAGCTCGCGCCCGGCGTCACCACAACGCCGGCCTTCTCCATGAGCTCCTCGCAAAACGCCATGGAATCGGTGCGACCACCGGGAAGCTTAGCCCACACGAACATGGAGCCATGCGCGTTGGGACGCTCCCAGCCCAGGTTCTCAAGACCGTCGCACAGGGCATCACGGCGCTCCTGGTACTTCAGACGCTGCGCCTCGACCTCATCGCGCGGACCGTTCAGACAGGCGATAGCAGCCTTCTGGATCGGGAAGAACATGCCAAAGTCGATCTGGCCGCGCAGTTTGGCAAAGGCAGAGACCACATCCTCGCGGCCGACCAAAAAGCCGATGCGGGCACCAGTGACGTTAAACGACTTGGAGAGCGAGAAAAACTCCACGCCCACCTCGAGCGCACCGGGATACTGCAAGAAGCTGCCGCCCGGCTCACCGTCAAACACGATATCGGAGTATGCATTGTCGTGAACGATGAGCAGGTCGTGCTCGCGGGCGAAGGCGATGATCTCCTCGTAGACCTCGGGCGTGCCCACCGAGCCCACCGGGTTGGCGGGCAGCGATACGATCATATACTTGGCACGATCGGCCACCTCGGGATCGATACCCGCCACATAGGGCAGGTAATTATGCTCGGCAACCAGCGGATAGTACTCGAGCTTGGCATCGGCAATCTTCGCACCCGCCTCAAAGACCGGGTAGCACGGATCGGGAACCAGGATGGTGTCACCCGGATCGAGCAGGGCCAGGCCCAAATGGCCCACGCCCTCCTGCGTGCCGTTGCACGACTGCACCATGGACGGTGTAATGCCCGAAACGCCAAAGCGACGCTCGTAGTAATCGCACACGGCTTGTTTGAGTTCAGGCAGGTCGCGCAGGGCATACTTCCACATCTCGGGATCTTGGGCTGCTTGCGTGAGCGCCTCGACCACGTGGTCGTACGGCTTAAAGTCGGGCGTGCCCACGCTCATGTTGTAAATGGTCTTGCCCTGGGCCTTCAGCGCGAGAAGCTTGTTGTTGAGCGAGGCGAAGACCTCCGCGCCAAAGCGGTCGAGACGCTGCGATGCCTGCATGGTGCCACCTTCCGATATAAAAACGCGGCGCTCCGACAAGAACGCCGCGCGATACGGGCCATCAGATTGCAAAAGTGTAACGCTTGCAACCCCCGTATTGGTTCAATTTAGCCAACCTTAGTCAACTGGATTGAGCGCGTCGATCTGCGCGAGCCACAGACGCGGCATACGCCAATCGCCGCGCGGGCTGAGCGTCACCGAGCCCACCTTGGGACCATCGGGCAGGCAGCTGCGCTTGAACTGCTGGGCAAAGAAGCGACGATAGAACGTACGCAGCCACGTGTGGACGGTCTTGGCGTCGTAGACGTCCTCGAAGCTCTTGAGCGCCATGCGGTAGATCTTGCCCGGCTCAAAGCCAAAACGCAGTAGGTTGTAGAGGAAGTAGTCGTGCAACTCGTACGGGCCCACCAAATCCTCAGTCTTCTGCGCAATCTCGCCGTCGCCCGTGGGCGGCAGAAGCTCAGGGGACACCGGCGTATCGAGGATGTCGAGCAAGACCTCGGCAATACGCCCGCCAAAGACATCAGCCGCATAGCGCACCAGATGACGCACAAGCGTCTTGGGCACGCTCGCATTGACGGCGTACATGCTCATGTGGTCGCCGTTATAGGTAGCCCAGCCGAGCGCCAGCTCCGACAAATCGCCCGTGCCGATGACAAAACCGCCGGCCTGGTTGGCCAGATCCATCAGAATCTGCGTACGCTCGCGGGCCTGGCTGTTCTCGTAGGTCACGTCCTGCACGGTCGGATCGTGCTCAATGTCCT
>USFK01000107.1 GCA_900553935.1 uncultured Collinsella sp. | reverse complement strand
CGCAGGTTATACGCCTTAAAATCAAAAAGCCCGGCCTTGCGGGCGCGGCCCAAAATCGATGTGGACATGACGGGCTCAAACATCTCGGGAAAGACCGAAAGGGTCTCAATCAGCATGTTGCCCTCCCTACTTGTCCATATCGATCAGGCCGTCCATCACGTGGACGGAAATTGTTCCTGTGTCGGGAAGATCGAGCACAACCTGCTCGATCACGGGAATCAGTACCTCGCCGTACCGATCACCCTCGACAACCCAAACATCGTTAGCGGGCGACACGATCTCGACGATCGTGCCGAGCGAACCGAAGCGCTCGTCGACCACCTCGCGACCCATCAGGTCGGTATAGGCGGCGTCGAGTGAATCGAGCTCAAAATCGTCACGATTTGCCAACACATAGCATCCCGTGATGCCCTCGGCGGCCGTCAAGTCGTCAATGCCCTCAAACGAGACCAGATCGCCATCGCCCGTATCGGTGACGGACACGACCGTGCAAAAGCGGTCGCGCTTGAGCGCCGGCGGCGTCAGGGCGACGCGCATACCCGGCTCTAATACAGAAGGAAGCCCCCGCAGCGGCTGCGCGAGGACCTCCCCCTTCCTTCCGTGCGGCTTGACCACACGGGCGATGTTTTTGTACTGGGACCTCAAGGTCCTAGCCCAGAACCTCTACCTCGACAGCAGTGTCGAGGCGAGCGGCCAGTGCACGGGCGAGCGTGCGAATGGCCTTGATGGTACGGCCACGACGGCCGATGACCTTAGCGACGTCATCCTCGGCGACAGAAACCTCGATCGTAGAGGCGTCGTCACCATCGATGACCTCAAGGCTCACGGAATCCGGGTCGTCGACGATCTGAACAACGAGATATTCGACGAGATCGGCGATGCGATCTGAGAGCATTGCCTCACCCTCGAGCTGTGCAGCGTCAACCTCAGGCACGATTTACTCCTCGGCGCCCTCAGCGGCCTCAGCGGCAGCCTTAGCGGCCTCGGCCTCTTTGGCGAGCTGCTTCTTGGACTTCTTGACGACGGTCTCGGTCTTCTCGCCCTCGTTGGCGGCCTTGACCAGAGCGGCGACGGCGTCGGTGAGCTGAGCGCCCTTGGACTGCCAGTCGGCGATCTTCTCGAGGTCGAGGTTGATGGTCTTGGGGGCGGTCATCGGGTTGTAGCGGCCAACCTCCTCGATGATACGACCGTCACGCGGGGCGCGGGAATCGGCGACGACGACACGGTAGTACGGACGCTTCTTAGCGCCGTGACGAGCAAGGCGAATCTTGACTGCCAAAGGAAACTCCTCCAACCAAGCAGCTTTAGGCTGCAACTACAAACAAACAGTTGAACATAATACGCCATCGACGCGGACAGGTGAAGTCCGTGAGACCAACTTCTTCGGTGTAGTCGAGGGCAAATCCATATCTTAGACAAGAATTCGGGATTTGCAAGCACATACACGCACCCCACATGAGCTGCGCGGTATACTCATGACATGGAAAGACGCGAACATACATACGGTTATGAGGATGCCATGGGCGTCACGCCGCCCCCCTGGACGGGTCCGGCGGTGGGCCTCATGGACCTCGATGCGTTTTTTGCGAGCGTGGAGATGCTCGACCACCCCGAGTGGCGCGGAAAGCCGCTCATCGTGGGCGGAGACGCCGATTCGCGTGGCGTCGTGTCCACGTGTTCGTATGAGGCGCGTCGCTTTGGCGTGCACTCTGCCATGGCCTCGGCCGAGGCGCGGCGCTTGTGCCCGCAAGCCATTTGGACGCACGGGCACTTTGATCGCTACCGCGAGGTGAGCGCGCAGGTCATGGCAATTCTTGCCGAGGAGACGCCGCGCGTTGAGCGCGTATCCATCGACGAAGCCTTTATCGATATCACACCGGGTCGCTTTGCGCCCGAAGACCCGCTACTGGTTGCGCGGCGTATAAGCGACCGCGTGGCAGCGCTGGGAGTGACCTGCTCCATTGGCGTGGGCTGCAACAAGACGGTCGCAAAGATCGCAAGCGAGCGTGATAAGCCGTTTGGGCTGACCATCGTGCGCCCCGGAACCGAGCAGCGCTTTTTGGCCGCGCTGCCGGTATCTGCCATGAGCGGCATCGGGCGCTCGGCCGAGGAGCGACTGCGCCGTATGCGCATCTACACGCTCGGCGAGCTGTCACGCGCGCCGGAATCCACCTTGGCCTCTATTTTTGGCGTCAACGGCGAACGTATGCGTCAGCGTGCGCTGGGACTTGAAATCTCCGAAGTCACGAGTCTCGATGAAGAGCGCGAGGTTAAATCGGTGAGCAATGAGCGCACCTTTGCGAAAGATTTGACTGAGCGCGGGGACATCGAAGCGGCGATTGCGCTGTTGGGCGAGTCAGTGGGACGCCGCCTGCGCCGTCAGGGACTGACGGGCGCCACGGTGACGCTCAAGCTCAAGTATTCGTATGGAAGCGGTCGCTCGGCACAGCGCCGGCTGCCTCATCCGACCGACGATGAGAACATCTTTGTGGCGGTGGCGCTCGAGCTGCTCGACAACATCTGGCAGGAAGGCATGCATGTGCGCCTGGCGGGCATCGGCATGAGCGACTTCGATCATCAGGGCGGCATCCAGACCGACCTGTTCTGTGAAGTCGATGATCGCGGCGCCCAATCCAGCGACCGTCGCGACCTCTCAGTCGCTATCGACGCCGTCCGAGACAAGTTCGGCGACACTGCCCTATCCTTCGGCCGCCAATCCCGCTTCAACGATTAGTCCCTATGACAAAAAGAAAGCCGGGCAGCTGCGAATGATGCAACTGCCCGGCGAACGGTAGAGGTTAGCTAAAAAGCCCGTCCCAAATGAACTACTAGAGGAGGTCGAGGGGAAGCTGGGGGGCGTCACCCCAGAGCTTTTCAAGGCGGTAGAAGTCGCGGGCTTCGGGAGTGAAGACGTGGACGACAACCGAACCGTAGTCCATGAGCATCCAGGTCTTCTGCTCACGGCCCTCGATGGAGAACGGATGCTCGCCGCAAGCCTCGGCGACCTTCTCCTCGATCTCGTCGACGATCGAATCGACCTGACGGTTATTGGTACCGGTGGCGAGCACAAAGTAATCGCACACGTCGGAGAGCTCGGTCAGATCGAGCACCTGCACGTCCTCGCCTTTCTTGTCGTAGGCGGCCTGCGCGGCGGCGCGGGCGACATCCTCGGCGGCGACACCGCTCGTGGACAGCGAGGCAGCGGTGCGGTCGGACGTGGCAACGAAGCTCTTGTGCTCCACACCTTCAAGAATCTGCTCGTCGGTCATGGTCTCATCGGCCATGGAATACCTCTTTCTAGACACACCCGAGCTAGCGCAGCTGGGCGTAATGGTTGTAAATCGTAATAGCCGTGGGATAAAGATAACGCCCGGACTGGATCACGTAGACCAGACCCTGCGCAAAACAGGAGAAGAACAACTCGTCAAGCGTCGACTCCCCCACCATCTTGCGCAGCGCGATGGCATAATCACCATGGCGGTTGGGCTCGATGGCATCGGCCACAAAGACCACCATATCGAGCGGCGTCATGTCGCAGGCGCCAACGGTGTGACGGTCGACAGCCTGGAAAACAGCAGGCGACAACTCGGGGAAAAGCTGCGGAAGCTCATAGGCGGCAACAGGACCATGCAAAAGCGGCGTCGCGGCGGAAGGAGAGCCGGCAATCTTAATGCCGTAATGCAGAGCGCGCGTAACCAGCTCGTCGTCGGAGAGCACTTTGTCCCAGTCGTGGATCAGACCGGCAGCAGCGGCATCAAAGCGGTCAACGCCGTAGACCTCGGCCAGATGAAGTGCGGTCTCGGCAACACCCAGCGAATGCACATAGCGCTTGCGCTTATCCTTCATTCGAACATCGAGCAGCTCTTGAATGCGCTTGAGCAGCGCGTGCTCATCGCCCTCAAACTGATCCTCTACCGACAACGTAGACCCCCATCACTCAAAATCTTCTTGGCCCAAATCGGCATAGAGCCTGCGTTTGCGAATGTAGCCGAGCACGGACTCGCTCGTAAGATAGCGCACGCTCATACCGCGGGCAACTCGCTTGCGAATGTTCGTCGAGCTGATCGCCAGCGCCGGAATCTGAATATAGCGCACGTCGAACGGCAGCCCCGACTCTTTGATTCGGGCACGCGCCGTATCGATATCAAAGCCCGGTCGTGTCGCCGCAATAAAGGTAGCAAGCTCAGCGATTCGTTCGGCATCATGCCAGGTCACAATATCGATAATCGCGTCGGCGCCCGTAATAAAGTAGAGCTTTACCTGCGGCGGGTAAAAGTCGCGAAGGGCACGCAGCGTATCGGCTGTGTAGGTGACACCGGCACGATCGATCTCGAAGCGGCTTGCCAAAAAGGCCGGGTTCGCGGCGGTGGCGAGGACCGTCATGGCGTAACGGTCCTCGGCAGGCGTCACCGGCTTGTCAAGCTTAAAGGCAGGAGAGCCCGCCGGCATAAAGAGCACAGCGTCCAAGTCGAGCGACTCGCGCGCCTGCTCGGCGGTCACCAGGTGCCCGTAATGAATCGGGTCGAATGTGCCGCCCATAATGCCAAGCCGAAACTCTTTGCCCTCTTTTATGGGCAGCTCGGGCAAACCGATTCCACCGCGCAGCGACATGGCTTACTCGCTCTCCGAGGTCTCGGCATCGTCCGCGGCATCCGCCGCATCAACAACCTCGACGCCCTCATCCGCAGCATCGGCCACGTCAATGGCCTCAACGGCAACGTCCTCGCCAGCATCCTCGAGCTCCTCGTACTCCGAGAAGTCCTCGGCGCCCTCAAAGTCAAAGGCGCGCTGGCAAATGCGGACCTCGTCGCCCGCACGGCAACCGGCCTTCTCGAGCGCGTCGTCAACACCCATACGCGCAAACTTATGCTGCAGGTAAATAACGGCTTCCTCGTTTTCCCAGTCGGTCTGGATGACCATGCGCTCGATGGCACGACCGACCACGCGGAAGGCACCGGGCTCTTCCTGGACAATGCGGAAACGCTTCTCACGCTGCAGACGGCGGCGCTCCCACTCATCGTCGCGCAGGTCGACCGGTTCATCGGAGACCGCCAGCTCGGCGCGGAGCTTGGCCACCTGCTCACCTACGGCAAGCATCAACGTATTGAGACCGGCGCCCGTCACGGCGGACACGGCAAAGAACATATGTCCATCGTCGAGCGCTGCGCGCTTGAGGTCGGCAATCTTATCGGCCGTGCCCGGCGCGTCGCACTTGTTGGCGACAACGATCTGCGGACGCTCCGAAAGCTCGGCGCCATACTGCTCGAGCTCGCGGTTGATGATGCGATAGTCCTCAACCGGATCGCGATCCTCAAAACCGCCCGTCATGTCGACGACATGCATGATCAGGGCCGTACGCTCAATGTGGCGCAAGAACTGGTGACCCAGGCCCTTGCCTTCGCTCGCGCCCTCGATAAGACCGGGGACGTCGGCAACGACATAAGAATATTCGCCGGCACGCACCATGCCCAGATTGGGCACGAGCGTGGTAAACGGGTAGTCAGCAATCTTGGGGCGGGCGGCACTCATGCGCGCAATGAGCGATGACTTACCCACCGAGGGAAAGCCCACGAGTGCGGCATCGGCCATAAGCTTCATCTCGAGCTCAATCCAGTGCTCCTCTGCCGGTTCGCCCAGCTGAGCAAACGCGGGCGCGCGGCGCACCGACGTCACAAAGTGCGTGTTGCCCAAGCCGCCGGCGCCACCAGGGGCCACGACAACGCGCTCGCCAACAACGACATGATGCAACGCCTCGCACCCGAATGCCGCATCGCTGACA
>USFK01000106.1 GCA_900553935.1 uncultured Collinsella sp. | reverse complement strand
AAAGGAGCTGGCCGAGCTGCAGGACAAGTTCCGCAGCATGAAGGCAAAGTGGGAGTGCCAGAGCCAGGGTGAGGTAACGCGAATACTGCGTAATCTTGGTCTGACCGACCTCGCCCTCGCGGGCAAGCTCATGCAGGGAAGGCACGACGGCCTGGAGCATCTGGATGATGATCGAGCTGGTGATGTAAGGCATGATGCCCAGCGAAAACACCGACACATAGCTCAACGCGCCGCCAGAGAAAAGATTCAGGAGGGCCATAGCACCTGCGGCGACCGAATTGTTATCGGTCGAGAAAAGGCCCAGCATCCCCTGGAAGGGAATGCCGGGCACAGGAACGTGCGCACCAATGCGGTACACGACGAGCATAGCTATGGTAAAAAGAATCTTTTCGCGCAATTCTTTGATGCGGAAAGCATTCTTAAGACCATTTAGCACGGCAGCTCGACCTTTCCGCCAGCGGCCTCGATCTTGGCCTGCGCAGAAGCGCTGACCTTGTCGACCTTGACCGTGAACTTCTTGGTGAGCTCACCATTGCCGAGCACCTTGACGGGCTCGAACTCGCTCTTGGTGATGCGAGCGGCCTTAAGAGCGGCACCGTCGATTACAGCGCCGTCCTCGAACTTACGCTCGAGACGCTCAACGTTAACAGCGGTGTACTCGATACGACGGGGGTTGCGGAAGCCCGGAAGCTTGGGCAGGCGCATAGCCAGCGGAGTCTGGCCACCCTCGAAGCCGGCACCCTTGGTGCCACCAGAGCGGGAACCCTGGCCCTTCTGGCCGCGGCCAGAAGTGGTGCCGTGACCCGAAGAATTGCCACGGCCGACGCGCTTGCGGTTCTTGGTGGAACCGGGCGCGGGAGTAAGATCGTGAAGCTGCATTTGCTACTCCTCTACAATCTCGACAAGGTGCTTGACCTTGAAGATCATGCCGCGGACGGACTCGTTGTCAGCAATCTCGCGAACCTCGCGGATCCTGTGGAGACCGAGGGCACGGACAGTACGGACCTGGTCCTGCTTGCAACCGTTGGTGCTGCGGACCTGCTTGATCTTGATGGTGTCAGCCATGCTTAGTTCTCCTTACCGACGAACATCTCGGAGACCGTCAGGCCACGGCGAGCCGCGACGTCCTCAGGGCTGGAGAGCTCCTTGAGGCCCTCGACGGCAGCCTTGATGATGTTGAGGCCGTTGTCGGTACCGAGGGACTTGGACAGGACGTTCTTGATGCCAGCAAGCTCGAAGAGGGGACGCACAGCGCCGCCGGCGATAACGCCGGTACCCTCGACAGCGGGCTTGATGATGATGCGGCCGGCACCAAAGTGGCCGAGAACCTCGTGCGGGATGGTGCCCTGCTCGGTCACCGGCACGTGGAACATGTTCTTCTTGGCATCGAGAGACGCCTTGGAGATGGCCAGGGGCACCTCAGCGGACTTGCCCATGCCAACGCCGACGTTGCCCTTGCCGTCGCCAACGACGACGAGAGCGACGAGGCTCATGCGACGACCACCCTTGACGGTCTTCGACACGCGGTTGATGTAAACGACGCGCTCCTCGAACTCGGAGGCCTCGCGCTGCTGCTTCTGATTACGAGCCATGTGCTACATACCTCCTAGAACTCGAGACCGGCGGCACGAGCACCGTCGGCGAGGGCCTTGACGCGGCCATGGTAGATACGGCCACCGCGATCGAAGGCGACCTTGGTGATGCCGGCCTCGATGGCACGCTTGCCAACGAGCTGACCGACCTTCTCCGCAGCCTCCTTGTTCGAGGTGTGGGTGCCCTTGAACTCGGCCTCGAGGGTCGAGGCAGAGACGAGCGTCAGGCTGGAGCCCTTGCTGTCGTCGATGATCTGGGCATAGATGTTGGCGTTAGTACGGGTCACGCGAAGACGCGGACGCTCGGAGGTACCCGAGACCTTGCCGCGAACACGACGCTGACGACGCTTGAGGCCTTCCAGCTTCGCCTTATGCTTGTTCATACGTAAACTCCTAAAAAGGTTGATCTTGCCAGCACCTGACGGGGTGCTGGTCTTATGCGAGTGAGTCGGTTACGACTACTTGGCGGCCTTACCCAGCTTGCGGCGGATGTGCTCGCCAACGTAGTGGATACCCTTGCCCTTGTAAGGCTCGGGAGGACGATGGCCGCGGATCTCAGCGGCGATCTGACCGACCTGCTGCTTGTTGATACCCTTGACGTTCACGTGGGTGTTGTCGGGAACCTCGAAGGTGATGCCCTCGGGAGCCTCGACGATCACGGGGTGCGAGAAGCCCAGGGAGAACTCGAGGTTCTTGCCCTTCTGCTGCACGCGGTAACCGACGCCGGCGAGCTCGAGCTTCTTCTCGAAGCCCTCGGAAACGCCAACAACCATGTTGTGGATGAGGGCACGGGTGAGGCCGTGGCGGGCACGGGTCTCACGCTCGTCGTCGGGACGGGAAACGGTGAGGACGTTGTCCTCGATGTTGATAGCGAGCTTCTCAAAGACATCGAGCTCGAGCTGGCCCTTGGGGCCCTTGACGACAACGTTGTTGCCGTTGACTGCCACTTCGACTCCGGCGGGAATCTGGACAGGCTTATTACCGATACGAGACACGGTGATCTCCTTTCCTTCTACCTACCGAGCGAATTACCAGACGTAAGCGATGATCTCGCCGCCGACGTTGTGCTTGCGAGCATCGCGGTCGGTCATAACGCCATGGCTGGTGGAAATAATGGCGGTACCAAGGCCACCGCGGACGCGGGGCATGTCGGCAACGCCGGTGTACTTACGCAGGCCCGGCTTGGAAATGCGGCGGATGCCGTTGATGACCTTAGCCTTCTTGGGACCATACTTAAGCGTGATGTGCAGAGTCTTCTGGGGAACGGTGTCCTCGACATCGTAGCCCTCGATGTAGCCCTCCTCGTGCAGAACACGAGCGATCTCGACGAGCTTCTTGCTGCTCGGCATGGAGACCGTGGCCTTGTTCACAGAGTTAGCGTTACGGATGCGCGTAAGCATATCTGCGATCGGGTCTGTAAGGTTCATACAGATTCTCCTTCGTTCTTGATGAACACGTGCTCTTGGTTCTTCGCCGCCCTTAACGGCAAAGCCTTTTTAGCGCGTTTTCCCTGTTCCAAACTGATGCTTGAAACGCTGGTAGTGACTTACCAGCTGGCCTTCTTAACGCCGGGAAGCTCGCCCTTGAGTGCAAGCTCGCGGAAGCAGACACGGCACAGGCCGAACTTGCGGTACACAGAGTGCGGACGGCCGCAGCGCTGGCAGCGCGTGTACTCACGAGTAGAGAACTTCTGCTTGCGATTGCACTTGACGATCATCGATGTCTTAGCCACTTATATCCTCCTCACATAGAGTATTGTTCGCCCCAAGCGCCGCCCCCTTGTGGGAACGGCGCTTATAGGGCAGGTGAACCTATTTCTTGAACGGGAAACCGAAGGCGTCCAGAAGGGCCTTGGCCTCCTCATCGGTGTTGGCGGTGGTCACGAAAGTGATGTCCATACCACGCTGGTGATCGACGGAGTCGAAGTCGATCTCGGGGAAGATGAGCTGCTCGGTAACGCCCATGGAGAAGTTACCACGGCCGTCGAAGCTCTTGGCGGAGATGCCGCGGAAGTCGCGGATACGGGGAATCGCGACGGAGGTCAGACGATCGAAGAACTCCCACATACGGTCGCCACGCAGGGTAACCTTGCAGCCGATCGGCATACCAGCGCGCAGGCGGAAGGTAGCGATGGACTTGCGGGCACGGGTGATCATCGGCTGCTGGCCGGTGATGGCGCGCAGGTCGCGCACGGCACCGTCGATGGCCTTGGAATCGGTAGCGGCCTCGCCGACACCCATGTTCACAACGATCTTCTCAAACTTGGGGATCATCATGACGTTCTCGTACTGGAACTTGTCCTGAAGCTGCTGCTTGACCTCGTTGTTGTACTTGGTCTTCAGACGCGGCACATACTTCTCTTCTGCCATTGTTCACTCCTTCTTGGGGTTTTAAGCACGGGGCGTGGCCACGATGGGTTGTCCTCGTGCCTCCTGGCTGCATCCGCGCCGCTCATGGCATTTTGCGGTTTGGACTCGACGCAGCAGGAGCCGACAAAACAATCGGTACTATACGCGCATCGGGAGCGTATTTCCAGAAAAACCTCGTCTGCCTGCACAACTCCACAACTCCCCCGCACAAATGGGTCCCAACAAGCAGTTGCGGTGAAATAAGGACTGTTGGGCGGCCTAACAGGCTTAAACAATCCGTATTTCACCGCAACTCATATATGGGGCGTTATTTTTGGCGTGGGAGGACCAGGTTGAGGATCACAGCAACGAGTGCGGCGACGGCAATGGAGGATCCGCCAAAGACGGTGCCGACCCATGCGGGGAATCCAGCGCCGGCAAGCGCGCCGGCCGTGCGCTCAATACCCGTGCCAAAGGCGATAGAGAGACCCATGAGCGTGGTATCGCGCTGAGACAGGCCGTGGCGGGCAAACATGACAACGCCGTTCATGCCGATGGTCGCGAACACGCCGATCGTGGCGCCGCCGATTACCGGCTGCGGAATGGACGTGAGCACTGCCGCGCACTTGGGCAGCAGGCCCGCGATGAGCAAGATGGCGGCGGCAAGCGTAAAGACCATACGGTTGACGACCTTGTTCTCGGCGATAATGCCCACATTCTGGCCAAAGGTTGCCGTGGGGACGCCGCCCAAAAAGCCCGACAGCATACCGACCAGGCCGTTGGCGATCAGACCGCCCGAAATCTGGCTATCGGTCGCAGGGGTATCGAGCGCAGCGGACGAGACAGCGGCAAACTCGCCCATGACCTGCACGGCGTTGACAATGGCGACAACGCCCACGACGGCGCACGCGGCCGGGTCGAACACCAGGCGATGGGCGCCCAGGGCAGGCGGAGCAAACCAGCTGGCGGTCGCGATGGCCGAGAAATCGACCATGCCCAACACTGCAGCCAAAACAAAGCCCGCGCAGATACCGGCCAGGATGCTGCCCAGCCTAAGCGCGCCCTTGCCGTAGTTACCGGCCATAAAGGTGACGACAAACGTCACGAGCGCGACGGCCCAGTTGGTGACACTGCCAAAATCGGCCGCGCCCTCCCCGCCCGCCATGGAGGCAACTGCCACTGGGCATAGCGACAGGCCAATGACAAAGATGACGGTGCCAAGCACCGGGGCCGGAAACAGAAAACTCACGCGCCTAAACAGTAGGCCGAAGAGCGCGACGAGCGCGCCGCCGATTACCTGGGCGCCCAGTACGGCCTCAAAACCAAGCTCAAGACCGACTGCCTTGAGCGCCGGCACGAAGGTAAAGCTCGCACCCATCACAATGGGCAGGCCCGAACCGACGACACCTTTTATGGGAAACTGTTGAAGGAAAATGTCAAGCGCCGAGAGGACGAGCGACGCCTGGATGACAGCGGCTTCCTCTTGAGGGGTAAAGCCACAGACCGACGCGATAATGATGGCGGGCGTGACGATACCCGCGAATGCCGCCAGCACATGTTGCAGTGCATGGGGTAATACCTGCACAAACGAAACTTTTCCCGTACGCTCGAACAGGGCATCCCCTGCTGCCGACTCTGCCATTTGCGCCTCCCATACCCTAGGCAGCGGCCCCATGCCGCTCAACGGTCGGACATTATAGGGCATATGGCACAGGTAGCATTTTGACCCGCATGCGGCAGAGGGCTGGGGCAGCTCATTTGGGATACGACTATCGCTTGCGGGGGACGAGTTGTTTACATCGAGCCCATGACGCTGGAAGTCGTGGAGCGCATTCTGGACATCGAA
>USFK01000105.1 GCA_900553935.1 uncultured Collinsella sp. | reverse complement strand
ACCAAAATCGCGCAGCTTTACGCCGATGCCGAGTCGCTTGGCGGCCAGACCGTCACCGTCGCCGGCTGGGTCAAGTCCATCCGCGACATGAAGAACTTTGGCTTTGTTACGCTCAACGACGGCAGCTGCTTCCGCGACCTGCAGGTCGTCATGAACCGCGAGGCACTCGACAACTACGACGAGATCGCCCATCAAAACGTCTCGGCCGCACTCATTTGCACCGGCACCGTCAAGCTGACCCCCGATGCGCCCCAGCCCTTCGAGCTTTCTGCCACCTCCATCGAGATCGAGGGCGTCAGCGCCCCGGATTACCCGCTGCAGAAGAAGCGCGCAACCGTCGAGTTCCTGCGCACCCAGCAGCACCTGCGCCCGCGCACCAACCTGTTCCGCGCCGTGTTCCGCATCCGTTCTGTCGCGGCTGCCGCCATCCACCGCTTCTTCCAGGAGCAGGGCTTTGTCTACGTCAACACCCCCATCATCACCACGAGTGACTGCGAGGGCGCCGGCGAGATGTTCCGCGTGACCACGCTCGACCCCAAAAATCCGCCCCTCACCGAGTCCGGCGAGGTCGACTGGAGCCAGGACTTCTTTGGCAAGCACGCGAGCCTTACCGTGTCCGGCCAGCTCAATGCCGAGAACTTTGCCATGGCCTTTGGCGACGTGTACACCTTTGGCCCCACCTTCCGCGCCGAAAACTCCAACACCACGCGCCACGCCGCCGAGTTTTGGATGATCGAGCCCGAGATGGCCTTTGCCGACCTGAACGACTACATGGATAACGCCGAGGCCATGCTCAAGTACGTCCTTAAGGACGTTATGGCTACCTGCCCCGACGAGCTCAATATGCTCAACAAGTTTGTGGACAAGGGCCTGATCGAGCGCCTAGACCATGTGGCAAACTCCGACTTTGCCCGCGTTACCTACACCGAGGCTGTCGAAATCCTGGAGCAGGCAGTCGCTGCTGGCCACCAGTTTGATTACCCCGTCAGCTGGGGCATCGACCTGCAGACCGAGCACGAGCGTTTCCTGACCGAGGAGCACTTTAAGCGACCGACCTTCGTAACCGACTACCCGGCCGAGATCAAGGCGTTCTACATGCGCATGAACGAGGACGGCAAGACCGTCGCCGCCGCCGACTGCCTGGTTCCCGGTATCGGCGAGATTATCGGCGGCTCCCAGCGCGAGGAGCGCCTGGATCTGCTCGAGGCCCGCATCAAGGACCTGGGCATGAATCCCGAGCAGTACAAGTACTACCTTGACCTGCGCCGCTACGGTTCCTGCAAGCACGCCGGCTACGGCTTGGGCTTCGAGCGCTTGGTCATGTATCTGACCGGCGTGGGCAACATCCGCGACGTCCTGCCGCACCCGCGCACCGTGGGCAACGCCGACTTCTAATCGCCACAGCGCCACCGAACGCGTTCCAGCGCATCACGCCAGCGCCTCTCGGCAAGCCGAGGGGCGCTTTTTTCAACAGTATCCGTCAAGCTTTTGGCAAGATTTTGGTCAGTTGAGCAGGGCTGTTGAAAACTCGACCCGCCGCTTGCCGACGACTACCGACCGCCCGGAGTGTCCTGCGCCCCTGGGAAAGCCCCGCGCCCTAGGCTCCATACCGTCGCCACCCAAAACGGAAAGGACGTGGACGCCATGACCGAAACCGCTGTTGAAACTTACGAGACCACGACGAGGGGCGCCGCCTCGATGGCAGCCTATCGCGCCGTTCGCATCCTGCAATTATTAAGCGAAAACACCGGCGAGGACAAGGCCATGCTTTCCGATGAGTTGATCCGGCGTCTCGCCCATCCCGACGACCCCGCCCGCATGCCCATCTCGGCGGCGCGGCGCAGCATCTACACCGCCATCTCCGCACTTCGCCATGCCGGATACGAAATTGAATACAAGCGCGGCGTGGGGTATCGGCTCTTGACCCGTCCGCTCACCGACGAAGAGATCATCCGGCTCCACGGCATGGTCATGCGCAACCGCTCTACGCCCATCGCCATTCGAAAAAGCATGGCGCAGCACCTGGTCGCCATGGCGAGTGCCGACGTTCGCGGCTACCTCGATGCACCCGAGCCTGCTCCAAGCGCAGGCGACAAATCCACCAAGGCCATACGCACGCCCGTCAAGCGCATCGATGCCTGCGAGCTCATCGAGCAGGCCATCGACCACGGAACCACGGTGAGTTTTGATATTTCGAGTGTCACGGCACGCGGAGAGGTCGAAGTGGCGCGGATGACACTCCGGCCCTTTGCCATCAAGCAACGAGACGGCATCTCGTATTTGCTGGGAACGGTCTATGACGCGCGAGGCGCCGACGACACGCTGCGTACCGTTGAGATCGGCCGCATGAGAAACGTCACCACACGTCTCCTCGACGGCAAGAAGCTCTTCGCCGTCCTGGACGAGGACGATGCCTCCTCCGCCGCATAAGACCCTCCGCCGCCCATTCGACTACCCGTACCGCCCATCCGATTCTGTATTAAAAAACCCGCCAGGCTGTTGTAAAAATGGACATCAGCGCTACTATAGTTCCACTTGCACTTTGTCCCAGTGCAGTGTTTCCAGCCATTTTTATACTGGGGGTAATGATATGAAGGACATCACCATCAGCCGCAGGAGCCTTCTGGTCTCCGCCGGTCTGCTCGCGCTCGCCCCGCTCGCCGGATGCGGCGGCAACTCTGGTTCCGGCTCTGCTGCCGCCGGTTCCGACTACACCATCGGCGTTCTGCAACTCACCGAGCACTCCGCACTCGATGCCGCCAACGACGGCTTTGTCAAGGCCATCAAGGAGAGCGGCCTTAAGGTCAAGATCGACCAGAAGAACGCCCAGAACGACCAGTCCACGTGTAAGTCCATTGCCGACAAGTTTGTGGGCGACAACGTCAACCTGATTTATGCCATCGCCACGCCCGCCGCGCAGGCTGCCGCCGGCGCCACGGCCGATATCCCCATCGTGGGCTGTGCCATCACCGACTACGCCGCCTCCGGCCTGGTCCAGGACAACGACAAGCCCGGCACCAACGTCACGGGCGCTTCCGACCTCACCCCAGTCGCCGAGCAGCTCGAGATGATGCAGAAGGTCCTGCCCGACGTTAAAAAGGTCGGCCTGCTCTACTGCACCGCCGAGTCCAACTCCGACGTCCAGATCAAAGCCGCCAAGAAGGAGCTCAACAAGCTGGGCCTCGAGTACACCGATTTCACCGTCTCGAGCTCCAACGAGATTCAGTCCGTCGTCGAGTCTGCCGTGGGCAAGGTCGACGCGCTGTACTCCCCCACCGACAACACGATTGCCGCGGGTGCCTCGCAGGTGGGCCAGATCTGCAAGGAGAATAAGCTCCCCTTCGTGACCGGCGAGGAGGGTATGTGCATGGCCGGCGGCCTGTTCACCCTCTCCATCAACTATAAGGACCTGGGCTACGCCGCGGGCGAGATGGCCGTTAAGATCCTGAAGGGCGAGGCCAAGCTCGAGGATATGCCGATCAAGCACCTCTCGAGCAAGGACCTGGTCGTCGTCAAGAACGACGAGACGGCCGAGGCCCTGGGCATCGACCTTTCCGCTCTGGACGAGTAGCGCCATGCGCGGTAACGCGTCTAGGGCCCGCACGCGCGCCACAGCCGCGTTATTCAATATCTGAGTCCTTGGGGCGAACGCTAAAGACCGGCGTTCGCCCTGCTTGTTTCGGATGAGACAAAACATCCGTCCGCAGCTCTTTTATGCATTGGTACCGCTATTATGGAAAATCACGTGTCCACCCTATCCTAGGAGGTATGAAGCATGCTCATTGCATTGCAGGGCGCCGTTTCGCAGGGCGTCCTCTGGGGCATTATGGTGCTTGGCGTGTTTATCACGTTCCGCCTGCTCGACATCCCCGATATGACCTGCGACGGCAGCTTTGCCCTCGGCGGCTGTGTCTGCGCCGTACTCATCGTCAACAATAACGTCGACCCCTTGCTCGCCGTGCTGGCCGGCATGTGCGCCGGCGCCATCGCGGGCGCCGTCACGGGCATCTTGACCACCGTCTTTGAGATTCCCGCAATCCTCGCCGGAATCCTTACGCAGATCAGTCTGTGGTCCATCAACCTGCGCATCATGGGCAAGTCCAACACGCCCATCCTTGCCAAGGGCACTATCTTCTCGTCTGTCAGCAACATGACGGGCCTGCCGCAGTCCACTGTTGCCATTATCCTAGGCATCGTGCTGGCCGTGGCCATCGTCGCCATCCTGTACTGGTTCTTTGGCACCGAGATCGGCTCGGCACTGCGTGCCACCGGCAACAACGAGTACATGATCCGCGCCCTGGGCGTTAACACCAACACCACCAAAATGATCGCCCTCGTGCTCTCCAACGCCCTCATTGGCCTTTCGGGTGCGCTCATCTGCCAGAGCCAGAAGTATGCCGACATTGGCATGGGCACCGGCGCCATCGTTATCGGTCTTGCCGCCATCGTCATCGGCGAGGTGCTCGGCCGCCTGCTGCCCGGCGGTCTCACGCAGTTCTCCGTCCGTCTGGCCTCCGCCGTCTTTGGCTCCGTGGTGTACTTCCTCATCCGCGCCATCGTGCTGCAGCTGGGCATGGACGCCAACGACATGAAACTGCTCTCTGCTGTGATTGTCGCCGTGGCCCTGTGCGTGCCCGTGGTTTGGGAGCGCTATAAGCTCCGCAGCTCCTACACGAAGGGAGATGAGGCAGATGCTTAAGCTCTCGCACGTCAAGAAGACCTTTAACAAGGGCACCGTCACCGAGAAGCGCGCGCTCACCGGCGTCGACCTTACCCTCAACGACGGCGACTTTGTAACTGTGATCGGCGGCAACGGCGCCGGCAAATCCACGCTGCTCAACATGATTGCCGGCGTATATCCGCTCGATTCGGGCGTTATCGAGCTCGACGGCACCGACATCTCGCGCCTGAGCGAGTCGCAGCGCGCCAAGTACCTGGGCCGCGTGTTCCAGGATCCCATGCGCGGCACCGCAGCCGACATGCAGATTGCCGAGAACTTGGCCCTCGCCAAGCGTCGCGGCCAGCGTCGCGGCCTTTCGTGGGGCGTCACCAAAGCCGAGAAGGACGAGTACGTTGAGTTGCTCAAGCGCCTGGACCTTGGCCTGGACACGCGCCTCAACGCCAAGGTCGGCCTGCTTTCGGGTGGCCAGCGCCAGGCACTCACGCTGCTCATGGCCACGCTCACCAAGCCGCGCTTGCTGCTGCTCGACGAGCACACCGCGGCACTCGACCCCAAGACCGCCTCTAAGGTGCTCAATCTGACCGAGGAGATTGTCGACGAGAACCACCTGACCACGCTCATGGTCACGCACAACATGAATGACGCCATCCGTCTGGGCAATCGCCTGATCATGATGCACGAGGGCCACGTTATCTACGACGTGGCGGGCGACGAGAAGAAGTCGCTCACCGTCGCCGACCTGCTGCAGAAGTTCGAGGAGGTCTCGGGCGGCGAGCTCGCCAACGACCGCATGCTGCTGAGCTAAAACCTGCCAATAAGGGACAGGTTTATTTTGGCAGGTTTTATCTGCGCAAACGTCAAAACCGCCGCAAAGGAACAGATACCTTTGCGACGGTTTTCGCATATCATGTCGATAATTCAGCGTCAGCAGGAACCACTGGTTAAGAACTAAGGAAACTGCCATGAGAAGACTCCTTCCCCGTCTTGCTTGACCGCCGCACTCCTTGCCGGCGTGCTCGCCGGCGGCCCTGCTTACGCCACCGCGGCCACCCCATCTCAAGTTATCGGCCCGTCCGATGTGATCGGACGGGCTTTTTGGTGGGTATCATGGTTGAATGATCATTAGGAGGTTTTCCCTACATGGA
>USFK01000104.1 GCA_900553935.1 uncultured Collinsella sp. | reverse complement strand
GATAAGATTGGCACGCGTCCGCTCCAGGCGCTGCTCGAGTTCGGCTTCGTCTGTCGTGGGGGATATAAGTACAAATTCGTCTCCACCGATACGGAACAGCAACTCATCGTGCTCCATTGTCTCGGTGAGTGCGCGGCAGATGCTCAGGATGTAGCGATTGCCCTCGGTGTGGCCAAACTTATCGTTGCAATGCTTAAGGCGGTCGATATCGATATAGGCACAGGTGAAGGGGGTGCCTTTGCGCCAGAGCTGATCGACATGGCGGTCGAGTCCGCCACGGTTGCCAAGATTGGTGAGCGAGTCGATATAGGCGCCGTGCTCAAGCAGCTCGCGTTCTTGTTGCAGGATGGCGAGCGTTTTCTGCAGTTGCTCGCCGATGGCACGCAGCTCCGGGGGCAGCGCGGCAACATCGAGCTCGGTGGTTGAGGCCCCGTTCGCAAGTCGCTGAAGATGAGCGATGATTGATTGCTCGCCCAGGCGATACGACTCGTTCATGATGGATTGCCTCCTTGGATGGAACAATGGTTTGTATCTTACTCCCAATTCGGTTTAGATTGGGGTATTAGTTAGCTCATGGGAACAAACGCTCCCTCGACGGTGGCGTTTGCGCACGAGCGTATTAGTTGCTGTCGCCACCGTCGAGCAGTGCCTCAAAATCCTCCGCCTGCATGGGACGGTAGTAGAGGAAGCCCTGAGCGTAGCGGGCGCCCATTTGGCGTAGCATGTTTGCCTGCTCATTTGTCTCGATGCCTTCGACCACAACGGGCAGATGGAGCGACTGCGCCATCTCGAGCATTGATGAAATGATTTGCACGCTGCGGCCTTGATCGCCGTCGACGGGCACAAACGTGCGGTCGAGCTTGATGACGTCGACGTTGACGTTCTTGAGCATCGCGAGCGTGGACTGGCCGGTGCCAAAATCGTCCATGTAGGTCGAGAAGCCGCGGTTGTGCAGGTCGGCCGTCAGCTTATCCACAGCTTCGGACTCTCCCGTATAAGCCGTCTCGGTGATCTCGATGCGCATGAGCTCGGGCGGCAGATTGTATTGGTCGGCGAGTGCCCCCATATGCTCGGCAACGTCGCAGGCAAGGATATCCACGCGCGACACGTTGAGCGAGATCGGAACCACGCGAAGCCCTCGATCGATGCGCCCGCGCAGCCACGAGGCAACGCCCTGCCAAACGTATTTGTCGAGCGTCACCACAAAACCGCTTTCCTCGAGAGCGGGGATAAAGGTGACGGGTGAAATGAGGGAGCCGTCCTTGTCAATCCAGCGCGTGAGCGCTTCGGCGCCAGTGATCTCGCCGGTTTCCATGTCGACCTGGGGCTGCAGGTAGTAGGTAATGCGGCCGTTTGAGAGCGCATACTGGAATTCGGTCAGCGTGCGGTGGAACGAGATTTCGCGCTCGTACTCCTCGGGGCGGAAAATGGCAATGCGCTCCTTAAAGTCGTTTTTTGCACGCCGATTGGTAAACATGGCCTTGGCCTGCGCATCGATGGTGATTTCCTCGTTGGAGTCGATGGGGTAGACGCCCATGGACGGCCAGAAACCCACGCCGTCATCGTGCTTGGCCACGGCTTCGCGAACACGGCTATAGATTTGATGGACGGCGACGTGCTCAAAGGGGATGAGAATGCAAAAGTCGTCTTGGCCCCAGTATCCTGCGACGCCCATCTCGGCATTCTCGATGTCTTTGAGGACCGTGCCCACATCGGCGAGCACGCGGTCGCCCTCGGCCTGTCCGTGCCATTCGTTGAACAGTCGCATATGGCCCATGTCGACGGTGGCGATACACCAAGCGGCGTCGCGCCTTGTCTTAAGAAATGCGTTGGCACGCCGCATAAACTCGCTGGGTCGATAGAGGCCCGTGAGCGTATCGATGCGTTCGGCGACGGCGCTTTTACGCTCAATCTCGGGTATGGGGAGGCTGTCGTTGGGTGCAAGCCCGCCGGCGGCGCGAAGACGACGGTCGAGTTCGCCTAAAACAGCGGTCGCTTGATTGATTAAGCGCTCGTAAAAGGCCGGGACGACAAGACAGACGGGGGTAATGGTATCGCCCGCGATTCGAACGGGAGCGAAAACGGCCTCTTTTAGATGATGGACCAGTTGCTCGAACGCCTCATGGTCCAAATCGTTGCTGAGCACGACAAACTGGACGCTTCGTGAGCGGTAGACGCGACTCCTGCCACGGGTGATCGACAACATGCGGCCTGCGTATTCGGCGAGCATGTTGTCGACAGCCTCGGCTCCGTAAAGCTCGTTGAGCTTTGTCGTGCCGCGAACGCGCACCGCTATAAGCCCCGCCTCGCAACAGTCGCGACGGCAGGCATCGATAGCGTTGAGCAACATGCGCTGCGTTCCAAGGCCCGTGGCGGCGTCGACGGTCTCGGCAAGCGAGTGGTTGACGAGCTCGCCAACATAGAGCGAGGGGACATTTCCGTCGCCGTCGATACGAAACCCGCGAGCACGGCAGAGAACGTAGTCGCCGGTGGCGTTGCGCACGCGGTATTGCATGACGCGACGGTGCTTGGAGCCGTTATAGATCTGGTCGATGTCGTTGGTATAGGCCTCGAGGTCATCGGGATGGACGCGCGTTTTCCAGTAATCGCGGCAGTTGTCTATATGCTCCGAAGGAAGGCCAAGATCGCGCAGGGCGCCTTGTGACCAAAGGGTGCGATGTTTGTCCAGGTTCTCGATAAAGAAATAGCGGCCTTCGTTGAGCATCGAAAGGGCGTCGAAAATGCGATCGCTAACTTCGAAATCGTCGGCGTGGACTTGCGTGATATTGCGTCGATCAAGGTGCACGGCATGGCGCAGCTTGTAGTCGTACATGCGATGGTCGGCATCGAGCGTCATGCGATTGGAGGCTTCGCCCAGGGCGGGGTCGGCGTGTGACACTCCGTAGCTAAACGAGTGAGGCATCTCGGAATCGTTATTTTTGAGCAGGACCTCTCGACAGTGCTCCAGACGTTCGGCAAGGTCATCCTCGGTCGCGATTGTGGACAGGATGGCAAACTCGTCGCCTCCCAGGCGAAATGCCGCCTCGTCCACCTTCATATACAGCTTGAGATAGAGGCTCACCTGCAAGATATAGCGGTTGCCCTCGTCGTGTCCAAAGATGTCGTTGCAGTGCTTAAGGTTATCGATGTCGATAAACGCCATGGTCACGGGCAATTCCTGCTCCCAGATTTCCTCGAGGGAACGGGTAAAGCCGCCGCGGTTGCCAAGACCGGTGAGCTCGTCGGTAAAGGCAGTCCTGATCAGATCGTCCTGACGCTCCAGAAGGTCACGGATGGTCTTTTCGAGCGTCTCGGTGTAATTGCTGGCGATATCCATGCTGTAAGCGGCTTCCTGAGGTCGGGGTGTATTGCGTCGGGCGAGCTCGTTGTACACACGCGTTGCTGCTCAACGCTTTGCGTGTATCCAGGCCCCCGCCTTGCTGCGTCGCTGGTTTAATATGTCGGTCCGTGTTCGCTGCTGATAGCTATTGAGTAGTATAAACAACAATAGAGGATTGTATATGGGTGCCCCTGCCGCGGGCGGCTATTATTCGCCAATCGATAGCGTGACGATGCGATGCTCGATATAAATGCGACTGAGTCGATATATGTTGGCGGGTATACTTGTTCCGCTTTAAAACACGGGAACGGAGATGGTCGCATGGCACAGCCAGACACGACGCGCACGGTGGGACTTGCGCTCGAGGGAGGCGGCTACCGCGGTATGTATACGGCGGGCGTGCTCGACGTATGGATGGAGCACGGCTTAACCTGCGACCATATGGTGGGTGTCTCGGCGGGCGCGGCGTTTGGCTACAACTTTAAATCGCGCCAGATCGGCCGCGCCATTCGCTACAACAAGGCCTATTGCGCCGACAAGCGCTATGCGAGCGTGACGAGCTGGTTGCGAACCGGCGATATGTTCAATGCCGAGTTTGCCTACCATGAGGTACCCATCGAGCGCGATCCCATCGATCTGGAGGCATATCGCGCCTGCCCCATGCGGTTTACGTGCGTATGTACCGATCTTAAGACGGGGCAGGCCGTCTACCATGACCTGCCCTATGGCGACGAGCGCGATATTGAGTGGATCCGGGCGTCGTCGGCGATTCCCGTGGCGACGCGTCCTGTTGCCATCGAGGGTCGTAAGTACTTGGATGGCGGCGTTGCCGATTCCATTCCCAGCGCTTGGCTGTTTGCGCAGGGTTATGACCGCAACGTGGTGGTGTTGACGCAGCCGGCAGGCTTTGTAAAGCAGCCCAATAGCGTGATGCCTATGCTGCGTCGCGTGTATCGTCACTATCCGGAGTTTGTTGCGGCGCTTGAGCATCGGCATGAGGTCTACAATGCCACGCTCGATGACCTGGCGCGCCGCGAGGCCTCTGGCGAGATCTTTGTGGTGCGGCCGAGCGAATCGGTGAAGGTGCCGTCGCTGTGCCGCGAGCCCGACGAGCTCGAGCGCATCTACCAGATCGGCCGTCGCGATGCGGAGGCGACGTTGCCCGCGCTGGAAGCGTATCTGGCGGGGTAGGGACTACGTCGGAAAGCGCATCCCGGAATGGACGTCCAAACTGGGATGCGCTTTCCGCTATTGAAGATATGGGGCTGCGGAGCAACTGCTCGGTCTAGGCTTATGCCTGCTGCCAGGTATCGACGAGCTCCTTGGCTGCGGCGTAGGGGTCGTCGGCACTGCAGACGGCGCTCACCACAAAGAAGCCGTCGACGCCGGTAGTCTTGAGCTGCGGCAGATCGGCCGTTTTGACGCCGCCGCCCACCACGATGGGCACGGGGCTTGCCGCATGGAGGGCAGCCAGGTCCTCAAAGCTCTTGGTGATGATGGAGCCATCTGCCGCGCGTCCGCAGTCGCGCTTGGTCTCGGTCTCGTGAAGCGGGCCCACGCCCAGGTAATCGACCAGGCTCATATCGGCGGTCTTGACGTACTCGAGCATCTCCTCGCAGCGGGCCGAAAGACCCACGATGGCATTGGGGCCCAAAAGCTTGCGGCAGACCTCGACGGGAATATCGCTCTGGCCCACGTGCACGCCGTCGACGGCGATGCCCTGCTCATGTGCGGCAAGTACGCAGTCAAGGCGGTCGTCGATCAGCAGGGCGACCTGTCCGGTCTTGCCGGCCTGAGCGATCGCCTTTGCGGCATCGCCCGTCAGCGCGATGATCTCGCGGGCGCTTGCCACCTTGGAGCGCACCTGGATGCAGGTGAAGCCGGCGTCGAGCGCCTGAGCCACCACATCGCCCACGGGTCGCCCGAGGGTGTTTTCGGGACCGAGTACCAGATAAGCCGAGATATCAAGGTTGTCGCGGATGCTCATCGTGCTTCCTCCTGCTTTTTGATCTGCGCTTCCATGCGCTCGAGTTTGCCGGTCATGGTTTCGGTAAAACCGGGGCGAATATCGGCTTTGAGCACGACTTCGGTACGGATACCTTTGCTCGCCAACACAAAGGTTGCGTCGCGCACGACCTGCATGACCTCGTCCCAGTCGCCCTCGATCTCGGTGAACATCGAGGTGGTGCGGTTAGGAAGGCCACTCTCGCGAATGACGCGCACGACCTCGGCGACCTCGGCGGATAGCTCGTCACCGGTGCCGCACGGGGCGATGGCCACGGCGACCAGGGTGTTCATGCCGGCATTGGTTGCGGGCTCGGACATGGCTTATGCCTCCTCGAGCTCGAGTTGGTTGTCGGCAATGTCCTGGGCGGTCGCGCGATAGAGCTCGTCGATAAAGGCGACCTTAAAGCTTGCCGGGGCATCGGCGACAGCGGCGGCACGTACCAGACCATTGGCAAGGTGCGATATTCCGGGTGCAGCGGCAGGG
>USFK01000103.1 GCA_900553935.1 uncultured Collinsella sp. | reverse complement strand
CTCGCGACGCACGGGGCTGTCATCGCTTGCCTCGGTGAGCAGGCACAGGCGCTCGCTGCCAGCAGCGGCCAAGGCGTCTACCAGGCCGGCAACCAGCTCACGGTTGTTGGAGGTCACCAGATCGATGCCGCCGGCGGCAACATCGCGGTCGAGCAGAACGACAGGCAGGCGTCCCGCGGCCGCGGCGATCGCCTCGTCGTTGCCGCCGCAGGTGTTAACGACGAGGCCGTCCACGCCGGCATCGATAAGCCTGGTGAGCGATTCGGCCTCCTTAGCAGGATCATTGCCGCTAACGGCCGTCATGAGCGAGCAGCCGCGCGCAGCGGCGCTGGCGGAAAGGTCCTCAAGCATGGCGCTGGAGAACGGGTTGCTAATGTCGGCCATGATCACGCCGATGAGATTGGTGCGCGAGCTGCGCAAATTACGCGCGGCGGCACGCGGGCGATAGCCGGTGCGCTCGATAACCGCCGCGATGCGGGCGCGGGTTTCCTCGGTCATCTGCCCGGGGCGGTTATTGAGGTAGCGCGAGACCGTGGCCGGGCTCACGCCCGCCTCGGCGGCAATGTCCTTGATTCTCATCTGCGCCATAGCGCACCCCGTTTCCCCATTGTCGGCAACCTGAGCCATTTTAGGCATTTATACGGACTGCCTACGCCACCAGAGCCGCAGAACGATCTTAATTTCACCGCAGCAAATAAAGGGGGCGAGTTAGATAGCCGAGTCTTTGGGCAGCTCGAAATAGTCGGGATGCAAGGCGATAACCGGGCCCTGCTCCTCGGGCATCAGATGCAAGTGCGTCTCTGCCAAATAGCTCGCCGTATCGGTATCGCCCTTCTTAATGGCCTCGAGAATCCGGCGATGCTGCCGACGAATCGGCTCCCAATCCAAATCCTGCGACACCATACGTAACCAGTTGTATCGCTCAAAATGCGTGTTGACGCTCTTCATCCAATCCCACAACATGTGGCGGCCGGCAATCTCAAAACACGTCTCGTGGAACAGGTTGTCCAGATCGAAAAAGCGACGTGTTTCGCGATGGTCGAGCGATTCGGACTCGGCAAGAATCTGCTCGAGCCGATGCTTTTGCTCGGGTGTGGCGGCCGAACAGCATTTGATGAGCACGCTTCGCTCGAGTTTCTCGCGCAAGAAACAGGCGTTCTCGGCGCGCTCCATGCTGATTTTTGAGACATAGGTGCCGCTTTTGGGACGCGTTTCCACCAGCTCCTGCTCGCGCAGACGCACAAAGGACTCGCGAATGGGCGTTCGCCCGATTCCCGTCTCTTTTTCCAGGCCAATCGCCGAAAGACGCGTGCCGGGCTTGAGCTCGGCATAGATGATCTTGGAGCGCAATGCACTGTATGCCTGATCTTGCAGGCTCTGATAATGCTGGTGTTGTTCCATAAAGCTAAAGCCCTCGGATGAAGCTCACGGTTTGTCGAATACCACGTAATACTATCGCATCCCCCATCCCCTCAATTGCGGTGAAAGAGGCGGTGCTCACGTCGCCAGCACCGCAAGAGCGAGCGGCGGCATCCCGAAACCCGGACACCACCGCTGTTTTGCTATCGGATGGCGCAGAGACGCCTCTCCTCATGCACCAAGGGGTTGACTAGAGTTCGCAGGCAACCTTGTAGCCATCGCCGATAGCGTCGCGGATGTTGCCGCACTTGTTGGCATCGCCCAGCACGTGGATGGCAACGCCGGCAGCGGCAAGGTCGTCGGCCAGCTTGGTATTGGGACGATAACCCATGGCAAGCACCAGCGTATCGGCATCGGCGATGGTGTGGACCTCGCCGTCCTTCTCGTAGCTGATGGTGTCCTCGGTAATCTCGGTCACCTTGGCCTCGGTCAGCACGTGAACGCCCTTGGAGAGCATGCGCGTGATGAGGACCGCGCGACCGGCACCACCCTCGTTGGCGGCGAGCGTCTTGGTCATCTCGATAACGGTGACGTCGCGGTTTGCCGGCGACAGATCGTTGACCAACGGGGCCAGGTAATCGGCCGTCTCGCAGCCGACGGTGCCGCCGCCCACGATGACAATCTTCTTGCCCGGGAAAGCCTTGCCGCCCAGCAGGTCATCAGCCGTCATGACCTGCTTAAAGCCCTGCATAAAGGCCGGGGCGATGGGTTCGGCGCCATAGGCCAGGACGACCTCGTAGCCCGCGTAGTCACGCTGAATGTCCTCGGCCGAGAGCTCGGTGCCAAAGACGCATGTGACGCCGGCCTCGGCCAGGCGACGGTACTGATACTTGATCACACGGGTGAGTTCCTGCTTTGCCGGCGGAACGGCCGCGATGCGCATCTCGCCGCCCGGCTCGTCCTGCTTATCCACGAGCACTACGTTGTGGCCACGCTTGGCGGCAATGTAGGCTGCCTCCATACCCGCAGGACCAGCACCCACGACCAGAACGTTCTTGGCCTCTGCGGCAGGCTCGTAGCCGGCCTCGTCGCGCTCCACGTCCGGGTTGACGGTGCAGGAGATGCGCTTGCCGAACATAATGCCGTTCAGGCAGCGCAGGCAGCCGATGCAGGGACGGATCTCGTCGGCGTTGCCGGCAGCCGCTTTGTTGCAGAACTCGGCATCGCACAGATTGGCACGGCCCATCATGCAGATGTCGGCAGCACCGTCCTCGATCAGCTCCTCGGCAATCCATGCCTCGTTGATGCGGCCGACCGTGGCAACGGGAATATTCACATGCTTTTTGATCTCGCGCGAGCAGGCGGCGTGCGAGGCCTGCTGCGTACCGGCGGCGGGAATGGCGGAGCCGCGCTTGATGGTAGTGCCGCCCGACACGTGGATCATGTCGACGCCGGCCTTCTCCAAGCGGCGCGAGACGTAGATCATGTCGTTGAGGGTCAGGCCGCCATCGGTGTACTCGTCGCCCGAGATACGGACGTCGATGATGAAGTCCTTGCCGCAGCGCTCGCGAATCTCGGCGATGACCTCGAGCAAGAAGCGCATGCGGGCGTCGAGCGAGCCGCCGTACTCGTCGGTACGCTTGTTGTAGAGCGGGGTCAAAAAGCCGCCGAGCATGCCATGGGCGTGCGCCGCATGGACCTCAACGCCATCGACGCCGGCCTTCTGCATACGCACGGCGGCGTCGCCGAACTGATGCGTGAGCTCGTGAATCTCATCAACCGTGATGGGGCGCGGTGCCTCGCGGGCATAAGACGGGCCCACAAAGGACGGGGCGATGAGGCGCGGCGTGCCCGGAATGTTAAAGGCCATGTAGGCGGGATGGAAGAGCTGCGGCATGATCTTGCAGCCATACTCGTGGACGGCTGCGGCGAGCTTTTCCCAGCCAGGGATAAACGTGTCGTCGTAGCAGCACATGTCACCCGGCAGATAGGTATAGGTGGGCTCGACCGTCACGACCTCGGTGATGATCAGGCCCACACCTCCCTTGGCGCGGGCACGGTAATGATCGACCAAGTCGTCGGTCACATAGCCATGATCGGCCAGGTTGGTGGACACCGGCGGCATAAAGACGCGGTTCTTGACCTCGGTCGTACCGACCTTGATCGGACTAAAGAGCATCGGATAGGCGGAGGACTCCATACAGGGTTCCTTTCGTTTGAGCCGCTCGGCGGCAGTTGCTAACGACCCTATCGTATCAGCAACTGCCGTATCCGCAGTCATATACGCTCAAACGCCAGTCGGCTAATGAATACCGCGGCCCAAGTCTTCGGTGATTTTATCTACGCCCTTAAGTGCGGCGCAGGTCTTTTTGTTGGAGCAATGTCCCGTGCAAACGCCACCTTGAGCGCAGTCGGCGCAGGTGCCCTTGCGATAAATGCGCACGCACACGGCGACAAACGCAATACCGATAACAGCCAGTACAACAATATCGATAGGTGCCATAGCAAGCCTCCTCTAGTTAACCACCACTTACTTTACCCCATTCTCCACCTGCCAAAAAGGGACAGGTTTATTTTGGTCGGTTTTATCTGCGGAAACGCCACATCTCCCTCACCAAAAAGCCCGAGTGTCGCTGGGACACCCGGGCTCGTGGAAAGGGGCTAATCCTTATTCGGACTTAAGCGGAAACTGCGGCGGAAGCAGTGTTGGTCTCGTCCTCGTCGGTCCATGCATGCTTGGGCATGGGACGGAAGATCTGGAAGAGCATCGCAACCAGCAGCACGATGGCTACAATCGTCCAAATACCAAACTGGCCCAACACAAACAGGTTGTAGAACTGGTTGATGAACAGGCCGATGACCCAAGCAAAGGCGCACTCGTAGCCGATGGCGATAGCGGTCCACTTGCCGGAATCCATCTGGTTGCGGATGGTGCCCATGGCTGCGAAGCACGGAGCGCACAGCAGGTTGAAGGCACCAAAGGCCACGCAAGCACCCATGGTGGGGAACATGCCCGCAAACGCGGTCCACAGGCTCGGGTCGGTCTCGCCAGCATCGGCGACGGAGAGCAGCGAGCCGGCGGTAGCGACGACATTCTCCTTAGCCACGAGGCCGGAGACGGTCAGCGCAGTGGCCTGCCAGGTGCTAAAGCCGAGCGGGGCGAAGATCCAAGCGACCAGGTTGCCGAGCATGGCGAGCACGGAGTAATCCATGAACTCCTCGGGGATGCCGTCCATCGCAGGCAGGAAGCCAAAGGAACCGTTGTAGCTGCCAAAGTTGGAGAGGAACCAAACGACGACGGTGGACGCGAAGATGACCGTACCGGCCTTCTTGATAAAGGCCCAGCAGCGCTCCCACACGTGCAGCGCCCAAGAACGGATCGCCGGGAAGTGGTAGGCAGGAAGCTCCATAACAAACGGCGTCGGGCGACCGGCGAAGAGCTTGGTCTTCTTGAGCATGAGGCCCGAAGCAATGACGGCAAAGACGCCCAGGAAGTAGAAGAGCGGGCTGATCCACGCGGCGGTGGTCGAAGAATCGCCGATGATGGAACCCATGAGCAGGGCGATGATCGGCAGCTTGGCACCGCAGGGAATAAACGTGGTGGTCATGACCGTCATGCGGCGGTCCTTCTCGTTCTCGATGGTCTTGGTGGCCATGACGCCGGGGACGCCGCAGCCCGAGGACACGAGCATGGGGATAAAGGACTTACCGGACAGGCCAAAGCGGCGGAACACGCGGTCCATGATAAAGGCGACGCGGGCCATGTAGCCGCAGTCCTCCAGGAAGGACAGCATCACAAAGAGCAGGAACATCTGCGGGACGAAGCCGAAGATGGCGCCCAGGCCGCCGACGATGCCGTCGCAGACCAGCGAATCGACCAGGCCGCCGTCCTCGGTGCCGCCCGCCACAAGGGCGTCGTGCACCATGGTGGTGATACCCGGGACATAGGGGCCGTACTCCGCCGGGTCAATCGAATCGGCAGCGTCCTCACCCACAGCCTCGACAGCCGCATCATACGCATCGCGACCCTGACCGAGCACGTACCAACCGTCGGTGCCGAAGAGCTGGTCGTTGGTGAAGTCGGTCACCGTGCCGCCCAGGGTAGAAACGGCGATGTAGTACACGCAAAACATGATGACCACAAAGATCGGCAGGCCCAGGATACGGTTGGTAACCACGCGGTCGATCTTCTCGGAGGTGCTCATCTTGGCAGGAGCCTTGGTCATGCACTCGTCGATAATGTGGGCAATCACGCCATAGCGCTCGCCGGTGATGATGGACTCGGCGTCGTCGTCGCAATCCTGCTCGCACTGGGCGACCAGCTGCTCAACGCGAGCGGCCTTCTCCTTGGTGAGGTTGATGAGCTTGCAGGCGTCCGCGTCGCGCTCAAACAGCTTGACAGCGTAGTAGCGACGCTTGTTGGCGGGAACGCTCGCCGGCAGGTTGTTCTCGATGTGGTCCAGAACGTCCTCGATAGAGGAATCGAACTTGTGCTCCGGCACCTGGCCCTTGGAAGCAGCGGACTTCTTAACCTGCTCGATACGGATATTATAGGTTCCCATGATGGAAAATTGGTTGAAATGGA
>USFK01000102.1 GCA_900553935.1 uncultured Collinsella sp. | reverse complement strand
AGAGCTTGGCGCCCACGGTAATAATCACGGCCTCATCGCCGGCCTCACGCGCTTCGGCAATCGCCTGCGAAAAGGCGTACGGGTTGACCTGACCGGTCTTGGGCAGCTCATCGCGCTCCACAAGCATCTCGTAAAAGCGCTGGTGATCGATGTCGACGCCATCCATATACACATCGGTGCCAAAGGTGACGGACAGCGGCAGAACACGCAGAGCGGGGTGCTCCGCCGGCGACATATCGCTTGCGGAATCGGTAATAATGCGGACGGACATAACGAATCCTTTCTTGCGCAGGTCCCGCGCGGGGAATTTTGACAGCAATGCCCCGGCACGGCATACGCGCTCAAACGGGACTATGCAGTTTTTAATGGGAAGCAAATGCCTTGGCGGCCTTAGATCTCACGCAGGGTGTTGAGAATCGTACGCAGCGACGCATACATCTGCTCGCGCTGCTCCACACCCATAGCCTTACCGGTGGTGTCGAGCACCTCGCGAATGATGCGGTCCGCCTCGCTCATGCTCTCGCCGCCCAGAGCGGTCAGGCGCACCGGGGCACGATACTTAACGGCCGCATCACCCGAGTCGTCGACCTCGACGTAGCCGCCCTCCTCCAGATGCGCGAGCGTGCGCGAGACGGCGGCACGGGTCACACCTGCCATGCGAGCCAGGTCAGCGCCAGTCAGGCCGTCCTTGCTGCGCTCAAGATAGTACAGGCACATAACGTCGGAGCCCTTGAGGCCCAGCCTTGCGCCCTCGGATGTCTTAATGCGCTGGATCTCCTTGTAGAGCCCGCTGATCAGTCCGACAAAGTCCTCGAAACGTGTCTCGTCGTTCTGCTGCATGGGAGACGACCGCCTTTCGCTTACATGATGCTAACGGGTAAACATCTTAGCCGCACGAGGCAACACCCATACCCAAATGTCCCATTTGTTAACCCATCAACATAAAAACCACCGCAAAGGGGACAGGCGCCTTTGTAGTGGTTTTGACCGGCGAACATGATCCGCAGGCGTCGCTACAGTTCCACGCAGGGATTGTCGCGGGTCACAAGCGTCTTAACGACAACCGTCGCTCCCAGATAGCGCTCGAGCAACTCGGCGAGACGATCAACGGCAGCCTGGCAATCCCCCATCCGCTCGGGCTCCACGCACTCAATCGCCAGGAATGCATCGGCCGAATCGTCGGACAGCGCCGTGCGAACGCCATCGCGCCAGTTCCAGCAGCGGCATACGGCGCCCGCATCATCGATGTAGGCGAGCTCGCCGGGCAGCGTCGGGTCATCCGTTTCCTCGCCAAGTGGCAGGAACGCATCGCCGCCGTCAGTCACCTTCAAGCGAAGATCCCCCTCAATCGCATGCAGGTCCTCGCCGCCAACGGGCAGCGCGTAGGTCAGCGACACCGTGTTGTAGATATCCACCGCGGGCGTAATGTGGCCCACCGGTTTGCCCTTGAGCACGCGCTTGAGCAGGTTCTCAATTGAGCAACGCGCGCCCTTTTTGGTCTTGAACAGCCGATAAGCCTCGCGCCATGCCTTGACCGGCGCGTTCTCGCTGATAGTATCGCTGGTCAGATGACGCTCCGCGTCGATATTGGCGCGGTCGAGCAACGCCGCAATCGCGTCCACGTCCTCTTGAGGAATCTGAGCCGCGGGCTTCATGCCCTTTACGACCACAACACCGACAGCCGCCTGCGGAAATAGCTCCCAAAACGAATCCTCGGCAATAAAGCTCTTCATGCGCTCTCCCTTCATCGTGCGCGCCCGAGCGAGGGCGCCTAAACAAAAAGCGCCCTTACGACGGCCACCTTCAAAGTCCTACGGTGCCGCCACAAGAGCGCTTACGCTGCCCCCATCCGGAGAAGGGAGCGATATGTCAGGCGTATTGTAACCCGAGTCATCCGCGCGAGTAAAACCACCACAAAGGTGCCTGTCCCCTTTGTGGCGGATATGGACTCACGGCGACGCTAGTGGCGGAGTCCCAACAGGCCGCGGTCGCGATGACGGGCGTCGGCGTGCACCTGAGCGTGCGGACCGGCGGCCTTAACGGAATCGGGCAGGTGCGAGTACTTCTTCTCGAAGTTCTCCTCGAACATGACGGCCAGGTTGTGCGCGGCCTCGTCGTAGCGAGCGGTGCTCTGCCAGTACTGGCGCGGCACCAGGATGCCGTCGGGTACACCGTGGCACGTGGTGGGAATGTCGACGTTAAAGATATCGTCGTGGACGAATTCGCTGTCCTCGATGGTGCCGTCGAGGGCGCGCGCGACTAGGGCGCGCGTGTAGGCCAGCTCAATGCGATGGCCCACGCCGTAGCCGCCGCCGATCCAGCCGGTGTTGACCAGATAGACGCGGGTGCGACCGTCGGCGATGCGCTCGCCGAGCATCTTAGCGTAGACCATGGGGTCGAGCGGCATAAACGGCTCGCCAAACAGCGAAGAGAACGTGGGCGTGGGCTCGGTGACGCCGACCTCGGTGCCGGGGATCTTGGCCGTAAAGCCCGTCACAAAGTGATACATGGCGGCGTCGGCCGTCAGGCGTGAGATGGGCGGCAGCACGCCAAAGGCATCGCAGGTCAGGAAGAGCACGACGCTTGGGGTGGTGCCCATGCCCTTGGTCCACGCGTTGGGAATGTGCTCCACAGGGTATGCCACGCGCGTGTTGTGCGTGATCGAGATGTCGTCGTAGTTGGGCTTGCGGTTCTCGTCGAGCACCACGTTTTCGCATATGGCACCAAAGCGGACGGCGTTGAAGATTTCGGGCTCGTGGAACGCGTCCAGGCCCTCGCATTTGGCGTAGCAGCCACCCTCGATGTTGAAGATGCCCATGTCGGACCAACCGTGCTCGTCGTCGCCGATCAGTAGGCGCGTGGGGTTGGCCGAAAGCGTGGTCTTGCCGGTGCCGGACAGGCCAAAGAACACGGCGGTCTCGTGCGTGACAGGATCCATGCTGGCCGAGCAGTGCATGGGCAGCACGTCGTCCTCGACGGGCAGCAGGTAGTTCATGACGCTGAAGATCGACTTTTTGATCTCACCGGAGTAGCCGGTGCCGGCGACCAGAATCACGCATTCCTGGAAGTTGATGACCACGGCGGCGCTGGAGTTGAGGCCCTTAATGGCGGAATCGCACTGGTAGCCAGGAGCGGCGAGCACGCAAAAGTCCGGCTCGCCGGTGCGCGCGATTTCGCGGGCGAGCGGGCGGGCGAGCATCTGCTTAATAAAGAGTGCCTGGCTGGCACGCTCGCAGGCAACGAGCAGTCGACGCGTGTGGTTGCGGTCGGCGCCGGCCATGCCGCGGGTGACGAACACATCGCGCTCGTTGAGATAGTTGACGATACCGGCCTTGATGGTCTCGTAGCTCTCGATCGAAAGCGGTCGGTTGACGGCGCCCCAGGCGATCTTGTCGTGCACGTCGGGCGTGTCGACGATAAAGCGGTCGTTGGGCGAACGGCCGGTGCGCTCCCCCGTCTCGATCACGAGTGCGCCATTGGATGCCATGCGGCCTTCTTCGCGGCGGACGGCGTGCTCGACGAGCTCCGCGGCGGGTAGATCGACCAGCAGACGGGGCTGATTCTCGGCGGGATCTTCGACCAGCGTAATACCAAAGTTGGACAAAACATCTGCAGGGGTAACACCGGGCATGGGGCCTCCTTTAAAAACGCGACACGTGGACGCGACGCGCACTTTACTCACGTAAAGTCCGTTGTACCCGATATGCAAAAACGTTTTTGCGGCAAGGGCGGCAAGCCCGCCCAACGGTCAAAAATCGCAGGCAAGCGGCCTAGTCATTGGGGACGTTTTTAAACGACTAATCGTTGGGGACACTCTTGAACAGGCAACAACCAAGGAGCGTCCCCGGATGCCGGCACTTAGGGACGTTCCCAAAGTGCCGGCACAAAAAGAGCGTCCCTAAGTGCCGTCTACTGAATGGCGCCGCCGAAATTATCGAACAACCTGTTCAAAAACACGAACGAACACCGTCGCGTCTATACTAGAGCGCAGCAATAGAAAGGACTCCGCTTTGAGCATCACGCCCATCGATAGCATTCGCCGCGCCATCGCCCGCCGCAATGGCGTCGCCGACCCCACCGTATCGGACGGGGCGCACGGGCAGGGCGGACGCATCGAGAACGGCCTGTTCCCCGCATCGCACACCGCCGAGGAGCTCGCACGAATCCAAGAGCTAAGCCAGCGTAACGCCGGCGGTCCCGACAGCAGCCAGGCCACACGCCGTCGCCGCGAGCGCGATCGCCAGCCCGGCCCCATCCACCGCATGGTCAATGCCTGGTGGAACCGCCTGCTCGGAGCCGTCTACGGCGGCGGCTTCTCCACGCAAGAAGCCGAGTACGAAGATCACGCCACCCGTCGCGACTACCTTTGGAATACCCTGGGCACCGCCGTGTGGGGCATGGCGTTTCCGTTGCTCACCATCGTGTCCACACAGCTCGTGGGCGCCGAGGAGGCTGGCAAATTCTCCATCGCCTTTGTCACCGGCACGCTCATCATGATCGCGTGCAACTACGGCGTGCGCAATTTCCAGGTCTCGGATATCGACGAAAAGACGTCCTTTGCCTCTTACCAGCTCAACCGCTTGATCTGCGGAGCGCTCGCGCTGGCATGCGGCCTGGTATACAGCAGCGCCCGCGGCTACGATGCGCAGATGGCCACAATCGGCCTGGGCGTCTACCTGTATAAGGTGATCGACGGCATTGCCGACGTGTACGAGGGCCGCCTGCAGCAGGCCGACAAACTCTACCTGGCCGGCATGAGCCAAACGCTACGATCCGTCGGCG
This sequence comes from uncultured Collinsella sp., assembly GCA_900553935.1. GTDB lineage: Bacteria > Actinomycetota > Coriobacteriia > Coriobacteriales > Coriobacteriaceae > Collinsella. The sequence continues at coordinate 1,193 of USFK01000102.1, read as the reverse complement.
TCATCGCGGTCTTTAGCGTGGCGCTGTTCCTCACGCGCAGTATGCCCATCGCGGCCATGGCCATGGGTGTCACCGCCATCGCCTCGCTCGTGCTGGTCACCGCGCCGCTTGCCCTGCTCGAGACCGAAAAATCGCGCCACGTGAGCCTGCGCGAGGTCGGCCACCTGTTTGTCCAGTGCGCCCCGCTCTTTGGTGCACTGTTCCTGTTCAACCTTATTGAGAGCATGCCCAAGTTTGTGATGGAAGGCACGCTGGCATACAAATATCAGCTGTACTTTAATGCCCTGTTCTTTCCAGCGCAGGCCATTTTGTTGAGCATCGGATTTGTCTATAAACCGCAGCTTCTGCGTCTGTCGAGCATTTGGACGAATCCGCGCAAGCGTCGCCGCTTTGACCTGATTATTGTTGCCGTTATGGCACTGATCGTGGTCATCACCAGCGTGTGCGCCGCATTTATGGCAGGTCCCGGTATTCCCCTCATGAGCTTCATGTACGGCCTCAATTTTGAGCGCTACCGCACGCTGGCACTGCTGATGGTTGTCGCCGGCGGCGTCACCGCGGCCATCGACTTTATCTACGCCATCATCACGGTGCTGCGCCATGCCGGCGACGTCACCAAAATCTACCTGATCTGCTTCACCGTAAGCGTAGTGCTGCCGGTGATCCTGATCAACCTGCTGGGTCTGATGGGCGCCGTGGTGAGCTACCTAGCCATCATGGCCCTACTCCTGGTGCTGCTGATAATCGAGTACGCCCACATCCGCCAACGCATCGAACGCGACCGCAACCCGTACGGCGCCTAATTAGCTGCCCCGGTCACCGGAATTTGCGATGGAATCGCCCCGGCTGGGGTCTCGTTGAAGACAATATGCATCACGTAAAACTAAGTGAGTAGATTTTTACCGAATCCCTGACCACACCGACAGAGCACAAGTCTGTGACCTGCGGTTTTATTGAGGCAAATATGTTGGGTGCTCGGCATTTCCAAAAAAGTCTACTCACTTAGCCAGCGGGCAGCCAAATGATTATTTAATCCCCGTCCCAGAGAAATCAATTAGCGGGCAGAAGGGCAAGAGTAGTCAAAAAAGCCCCATTACAGTTTGAGTCGTCCGAAAGGGCGGCTCTTTTCCGTCGCATGGCTATACGATTGAGCCGCACCGGTGGTCGCTGGCCGACCGCCCCGGACGGCCGTC
>USFK01000101.1 GCA_900553935.1 uncultured Collinsella sp. | reverse complement strand
AGGAAGAATTCAAACTCTATCCCGATTTTCAGACAGGCGGCAATATCGACTGGCAAGCGACCTGGACTGCGGCACCCTGACGCTCATCGACATCGTCAACGAGCTCAAGAAGCCCGGTCGCGACCCGCGCGACGACGCGCCCGAGGTAGTCTTTAGCCGCTCGGCGCTTTCGATCGACGACCTGGAGCCCGGCATGGAACTCAAGGGCACGGTGCGCAACGTCGTCGACTTTGGCGCCTTCGTCGACGTGGGCGTGCACCAGGACGGCCTCGTGCACATCTCCAAGCTGGCCAACCGCTTCGTCAAGCACCCCAGCGACGTGGTGCGCGTCGGTGACACGGTCAAGGTGTGGGTTGAAAAGGTCGATCGCGACCGCAAGAAGATCTCCCTCACCATGGTGCAGGGGAAGTAAACCGCCAAGCAAGGGTCCCCCCTCTCGCGACGTGCAAAATCGCGAGTATTCTGCAAATTCCACCGTTCCGTATGCCCCTCAGAGACGAAAAAGCAAGAAACAGCCCCCGTTTTAGCGTCATCAGAGCCAAAACGGGGGCTGTTCCATGCTTCACCCAGCTAGTAAAAGCCTTTACCTTGCTGAATACTCTCAATTTTGCACGGCGCAGGCGGGGGTACCTTTGTCCACGGCAGGATATGGAAGCCTATCACCAACCTACCGGCAAGTTCGTGTCGGCAGCCCCGGCCTTTCCTTTGCCTAGCGCGACCCTCGCGAAGCGCGTGAACGATAGGGAAAGGAAAGGCCGGGGCGAACAACCCGCGATGTAGCCAGCGTTCGCGTTACGGCAGGATGTGGAATCCGAGCGAGGCGATATCCTTGGCAAAGCCGCGGACGGTATCGAGCGAGACCTCGTACGGGTCACGGCCGATGTTCTTGCGCTTGGCCAGGATGCTATTGGGCACCGTGATGATCTGGCAACCGCATCCTTCCGCCTGGTAAATATTGATAAGCTCGCGTGTGGATGCCCACAGGACCTCGCAGTTGGGCTTGGCGGCGGCCCTCTTGACCGACTCCATCATAAACGGAATGGGGTCGACGCCGGTGTCGGCGATGCGGCCGGCAAAGAGCGAGATGATTGACGGCGTCTCGGCGTCAACGGCCTCGACCATCTCGTCGACCTGCGCAGGCGTAAAGATGGTGGTGACGTTGACCTTGATGCCATCGGCCGAAAGCTTGCGCACCAGCTCGGCGGTGGACTCGCCCTTGGTAGTCACGCACGGAATCTTGACGTAGACGTTCTCGGCCCAGGTAGCGATCTCGCGGGCCTCGACCTCCATGGTCTCGACGTCGTCGGCAAAGACCTCAAACGAGACGGACACATCGGTGATGTGGGCCAGGACCTCCTTGGCAAACGCGCGGTAATCCGTCACGCCGCCCTTCTTCATAAGGGACGGGTTGGTCGTGAAACCCTGAACGTTGCCGTTCTCGTACATGTCGAGCATGCCCTCGAGATTTGCACCGTCAGCGAACACCTTGATTGCCATCTGCCTGATTCCTTTCGTTAGCATACGGCCGATAAACTGCTAAACACTTTACCTACGTTTATCAAGGCGTGAACTGCGGGTTTTTATCTTCTCGGCGAACGGTTTTGCAGTTTTACCATTTTTATATCGACACCCCAGCGGCAAAACGTTTTTGCTGATCATCGCGGTTGATTCCGTTCGCGGCGCAGAGACAGCGCTTCACCGGTACGTTTTCACAACCACTCCAAAACAAAAGCGGTGACGCCTCATTTGAGACGCCACCGCTTCCGTGTAGGAGCCGGTTATCGGAGCTCCGCCCGATTAGGGCTTAACGTATGCCTGGATTACTCTTCCTCAACGTGGTTAATCACAGCACCCTTGGTGTGGATGAAGTTGGGGACGAAGGCGACGATCAGAAGGACAGCAAGAATCGCGTAGACACCGGTGGTACCGAAGGCCTCGGCAGCGCGGCCAAGCGTAATACCAATGACGGAGAAATCGAAGTCGCCGAACGTAGTGTTCTTGAAGCCAAAGACGTCAAGAACGGGCAGGAGCAGGGCCGGGGCAAAGGTGATGAGCAGGCCGTTGACGAAAGCGCCAAGAGCTGCGCCCTTGCGACCGCCGGTAGCATTGCCGTAGATGCCCGCGGTAGCACCGCAGAAGAAGTGGGGAACCATGCCCGGGATGATGAAGATGCCCAGGGTAGCGCCCACGATGAACATACCGACCACGCCACCGATGAAGGAAGCGACAAAGCCGAGGATAACGGCGGTGGGAGCATAGGGGAAGAAGACAGCGCAGTCGACGGCCGGGATGGCACCGGGGATCAGCTTGTTGGAGATGCCCTGGAAAGCCGGGACCAGGTCGGCGAGGATCATGCGGACGCCGTTATAGACGATGGTGACACCAACGGCGAAGGACAGAGCACAAGTCAAGGCATAGACGATCACGTTGTCGCCGCCAGCGGTCTTGGTAACGACCGCAGGATCTGCAATGTAAGCGGCGAAAGCGGTAACCAGGTAGAAGAAGGCCATGGTAAGAGCCGTGGAGATGGTAGTGTCGCGCAGGAAGGCGAACTTCTCGGGAACCTCGATCTTCTCGGTGCTGTTCTCCTCGGCGTCCTTAGCAAAAAGCGTACCGACTGCAGCGGAGATGTAATAGGCGAGTGAACCGAAGTGGCCCATGGCGATTTCATCGCCATCGGTAACCTTCTCGGTGAAACGCTGACCAACGGCGGGAAGCATAGCGCTCACGAGGCCCAGGAACATGCCGCCCACGATGACAAGCTGGACATCCTGGAAGCCAGATGCCTGCAGAACGGCAGACAGCAGGCAGGCCATAAACATGCTGTGATGGCCCGTCAGGAAGATGTACTTAAACTTGGTAAAGCGGGCAATGATAATGTTCACGACATAGCCGAGAATCAGGATCATCATGGTCTGAACGCCGAGAACGCTCTGAGCCATCGAAACAACGACCTCGTTGTTGGGCACGACGCCGGTGATGTGGAAACCGGTCTCGATGAAGGTACCCAGCGGAGCAAGGTTCTCCTGAACAACAGCGGCGCCGGCGGACAGCATGATGTAACCAAGAATGGGCTTCAGGGTGCCCGTCATCACCTTGTGGGCAGGACGCTTAAGCGCGACAAGGCCCACAAAGGCAAATAGGCCCATAATCCACGCTGGCTTGGTCAGAATCGATTGGATAAACTCAAGTATGGGAAGGATGGCTTGCATCTGCGCTTCCTTTCTCTCTAACGTGGGCGCGTTTCCCTCTTCCACAGGGAACCGCCCTTTTTTGTGCCGCTTTAGGCGTTAGCGGCGGCCGCCTTGATTGCCTCGAGGGCGTCTTCGCGGATCTTCTTCTTGTTCACATAGCTGCGAACGATCACAACGTTGCCGTGGAGCTCGGGGGCGAGTTCCTTAACGGTGATGAACAGATCCGGATTTGCGGAAGAAGCACCGTTCAGGTCCATAGACTCAACGTCGGCCTTGATGCCCTCCTCCTCGCAAAGCTCCTCGACTTTGCCAGCGAGCATCAGGCTGGACCCGATGCCGTTTCCGCATACGGTGATGATATGCATGGCAACCTTCCTCTCCTACACGTGACGGTTTTCCGTCTATCCAAAAGCGGCGACGCATCGCCGTGCCATTAAGGCCTAAAAGAATGAACGCATGGTCTCCAAAACCTGCTCGGGCGTATCGCATGCGCTGAGCTTGGCAACGCAGTCCTCATCCTCGAACATCTGCGAAAGCTCCGCCAAGCAGCCAAGATGAGCCTTGGGGTCGGGTGCGCAAATACCCACGAGCACGTGAACCGGATCGAAATCCTCGTGTCCAAACGCAATGGCAGGGTCAAGCGTGACGATACAGATCCCCGCTTCACTCACATTGCCATCTGCCTGAGCGTGGGGCATGGCGATGCCCTCTTCCAAGACCATATAGGGGCCGAATTTGTGAACCGATGAAATCATGGCGTCAACATAGCTCTGGTCGCATCTGCCAGCGTCTACGAGCAACTTACCGCATGCCCTGATCGCTTCCTCCCAGTCGGAGGCCTCGACGTGGCAGGCAACAAGCTCGGGCTTAAGAAGATCGGTCAGCATACTCGTCCCCTACTCCTCGGGCAGGATGTGAAAACCAAGCGCCTGAATGTCGCGGGCAAAGCCCTTGACCGTATCAAGCGAGTACTCAAGCAAATCTTTCCCGAAATTCTTGCGTTTGGCAAGAAGGGCATTGGGGACCGTAATGATCTGGCATCCAACGGACTCCGCCTGGAAGATATTGAGGACCTCGCGCGTAGACGCCCAGAGAACCTCGGCAGCAGGCTTAACGGCAGCCTTCTTTACGGACTCCGCCATGAGGGGCAGCGGATCGACGCCGGTATCGGCAATGCGGCCGGCAAAGATGGACAGAATAGAGGGGGTCTCAGCAGAGACGGCATCGACAAACTCGTCGACCTGCTCGGGCGTGAAGATAGTGGTGACATTCACCTTGATGCCGTCGGCAGAAAGGCGCTTGACCAGCGCGGCAGTGGACTCACCCTTGGTGTTGAGCGCCGGGATCTTAACGTAGACGTTGTCTGCCCAGGTTGCGATCTCGCGAGCCTCGGCTTCCATACCTGCCTCGTCGTCGGCGAATACCTCAAAAGAGACCGACACATCAGTAATGTGCTCAAGAACCGTCTTGGCAAAAGCGCGGTAGTCGGTCACGCCGCCGGCCTTCATAAGGGAAGGATTGGTCGTGAAGCCCTGAACGTTGCCATTGTCATGCATGTCAAGCATGCCCTCGAGGTTAGCGCCGTCGGCAAACACCTTGATCGCCATGTTCGGTCCTTTCTCATCTAACACTATTGCTATCGAAAGCCTTCTTCTTTGTTTCAAAAGCTTTTCGGTTTTCTTTTATAAACCATTTCAAAAGCTATCGAAAGCTCAATTGTCAACTTTCCGTGAACGGTCGAATATCGGGCGTGAACGTACTTCTTTTGGGCGGCACCTTCAGAATGAGACTCTTTATAGCCCGTTTACGTGCGAACTATCTGCTACGCATGCATTTGTGACATGCCATTCCGTTCTTTTGATTCATTCGAATTTGCCTTGTTCTTTTCATATCGATACGTTATATTTCGATTACGAAAGGCGCATCTTTTACCTTTTGTTCAAAAGGAGCGGCATATGGCATCTACTTCAGACCTTTCACCGGCCGAGCGTCAGCGATTTATCATGAATTGGCTGGCCGAAAAGCCAAATATCTCGGTATCCGACATCGTTCGCCGTTTTTCGGTTTCGGAAGTCACCGCACGACACGACCTCATCTCGCTGGAATCCGAAGGCAAGCTGCGTCGCGTACGCGGCGGAGCGGTATCGCTTTCTCGCTCCAACGCAATCTCGTATCCCGAGGAGCGCATCAATGTCCAAGTCGAGGCCAAGGAGGCCATCGCCGCAACCGCAGCAACTCTTGTTGATGATGGCGATGTTCTGGTAATTGATATCGGCACCACAGGCTTTTACTTCGCTAAGGCCCTCATGGACAAGCGTGAGATCACCATTATCACCGGCGATCTTGCAATCGCGAACTACGCCAGCTTCAATCTCCCCAATGCTTCGGTAGTGCTGCTGGGCGGCTCCGTGCGCAAGGGCCACCTCTATCTCGCGGGCGCACTGACGCTCGACTGCATGAGCAAACTACATGCCGACAAGGCGTTTGTCAGTGCTGACGGATTCCACCCCGACCACGGTTTTACCGTCGAGCACGACTTCTCGGCCATGATCAAGCATATGTACCTTACCAACTCAAACCAGGGCTACATGATGGTTGACCAGGGAAAGTTCAACAAGACCAGTTTTTATCAGTCCGCGCAGATCGATGACCTCGACGGCATCATCGTTGATGGAGACAACGAGGGCATCATGACGGCGGCGATCGAGAGCAGTCGCAGTCATCCCAATTGAGCAAGGAAAAATCAACATGATGCAACAACATTACACAGAATGGTGTACT
>USFK01000100.1 GCA_900553935.1 uncultured Collinsella sp. | reverse complement strand
TTTCAGCGAAAGCTGCGATATCTGTATTGTATACATCGTTCTCTGAGCTGTTCTGGGAGAACATAAGCTGGAGTTTACCACGCTTGGAGTTGATGTTGTAATGACGGCCGGTTCCGAGGTGCTCTACCAGAGAACGCGGTTTGTTCTTTACATATACCTGAATGCGGTCGATGCCGCTGTTGCTCATATTTGAAATAGGAAAGTCAATGACACGATATCTTCCGAGGAAGGAAAAAGCACCGATTGGACGATACTGCTGAAGTCCTCCTACATTAACATGGGATCCGGAAGATGTGACAATTCCAAATGCTCTTGCCATATTATTCTACCCCCTTTACACGTTTGGACACGAGTTCGATATTTTCACTGTCTGCACTGCCTACAACAGCATCCTGGCCAATCTTGACATTATCAGCAACAAGTGCACGCTGAACAACTGCGCCGGCGGCAACTTCTACGCCTGGCATCAGTACACTGTCGATGATCTTGGCACCTTCGCCGACCTTACATCCGGTGAACAGTACAGAATGATTTACTTCACCCTCTACAACACAGCCCTGGGTAATGAAGGCCTTATTTACTTTGGCGTTTGGTCCTATGTACTGAGGAAGAGCGGATGTGTCTTCTGTGTAGATCTTCCATGTTGGATCGTTCAGATTCAGCTCATTTCTGGAATCAATGAGGTCCATATTTGCTTCCCAGAGAGAATCTATGGTTCCAACATCCTTCCAGTAGCCCTTGAAACGGTAAGCGAAAAGACGTTTCTCATCGCCAAGAAGAGTAGGGATGATGTCCTTGCCAAAGTCGTGGCTCGAGCGCTGGTCCAGAGCGTCCTCTTCGAGCGCCTCGATCAGCACGTCGGCCGAGAAGATGTAGATGCCCATGGACGCGAGGTTCGAATCGGGCTTCTCGGGCTTCTCGGTGAACTTGGTGATACGACCGTCCTCGGGATCGGTGGTCAGGATGCCAAAGCGGCTGGCCTCCTCCCACGGCACGGGCATAACGCTCACCGTGAGGTCGGCGTTGTTCTCAATGTGCGTCTTGAGCATCTTGCGGTAGTCCATGCGATACAGGTGATCGCCCGAAAGAATCAGAACGTACTTGGGGTCGTTGGCCTTGATGTAGTCGAGGTTCTGCGTAATGGCGTCGGCCGTGCCCGCATACCAGGCGCCACCGGTCTGCGTCTCGTACGGCGGCAGCATCGACACGCCGCCGTCGCGGCTGTCCAGATCCCACGCCTCGCCGGAGCCCACGTAGGCATGCAGCAGGTAGGGACGGTACTGCGTCAGAACGCCCACCGTGTCGATGCCCGAGTTGGAGCAGTTGGACAGCGAAAAGTCGATAATGCGGAACTTGCCACCAAAGCTAACCGCCGGCTTGGCGATCTTTTGGGTGAGTGCCCCCAATCGGCTGCCCTGTCCTCCTGCGAGGAGCATCGCGATGCATTCTTTCTTACTCATCGATTTCTCCTTCTGTCATCGATGTTCCTAACCCATTAGCGACGGGCGCGGCGCTCTGTCGCGCCCGTCGAGTAATGCCGTGCGGCAAAGGGAGCTCGCGCGCCTTTACGCGTGCCAGATCTCGTCGCGGTACTCGCGAATGGTGCGGTCGCTCGAGAACCAGCCGGAGGAGGCGGTGTTGAGCAGGGCCTTGCGGTTCCAGGTCTCCTGGTCGCCGTAGCTGTTCGTGAGCGCCTCCCACGCATCCACGTAGCTGCGGAAGTCGGCCATGACCAGGTCGGGGTCGTTGTTGTTCATGAGTTCGTTGTAGATGCTTTCGAAGTTGCCCGAAAGGCCGGCAAACGTGTTGTCCTTGAGCTCGTTCATCACGCGGCCCAGACGCTCGCGGTCGCCGTTGAGGGTGTCCCACGCAAAGTAGCTGTTGGATGCCCAGAGCTGCTCGACCTCAGGAGCGGTCAGGCCAAAGATGGCCTCGTTCTCGCGGCCGGCCAGGTCGGCGATCTCGATGTTGGCGCCGTCGAGGGTGCCCAGCGTAATGGCGCCGTTCATCATGAGCTTCATGTTGGACGTGCCCGAGGCCTCCTTGCCGGCCGTGGAAATCTGCTCCGAGATCTCGGCGGCGGGGTAGATGAGCTGGGCGTTGCTCACGCGGAAGTTGGGGATAAAGCAGACCTTCATGACCTCGTTGACGCGGGCATCGTTGTTGATGACGTCGGCCACGGAGTTAATGAGGCGGATGGTCTCCTTGGCGAAGGTGTAGCTCGAGGCAGCCTTGCCGCTAAAGATGAAGGTCGTCGGCGTCACGTGGAAGTTGGGATCGGCGATGCGACGGTTGTAGATGTCCATCACCTTCATGATGTTCATGAGCTGGCGCTTGTAGGCGTGGAAGCGCTTCACCTGAACATCGAAGACGGTATTGGGGTCGATGACCAGACCGGTTTCGGCCTTAACGTAGGCGGCCAGGCGCTCCTTGTTGGCGCGCTTGGAGGCACCCACGGCCTTCAGGAACTCGGTGTCGTTCTGGAAACTTTTAAGCTTCTCCAGCTCAAAGGCGTCCTTGAGCCAACCGTCGCCAATGGCCTCGGTCACGAGCTTGGCGTAGGTGGGGTTGGCCTCGGCAAAGAAACGACGGTGCGAGATACCGTTGGTCTTGTTGTTGAACTTTTCGGGCGTCAGGGCATAGAAGTCCTTGAGCACGATGTTCTTGATGATGTCGGAGTGGATCTTGGCCACGCCGTTGACGCTATGGCTGCAGATCACGGATAGGTTGGCCATGCGAATCTCGCCGTCCCACAGGATGGCGGTCTGGCGCAGACGCTCCTGCCAGCCCTCCTGCGTGGTATCGAACGACTCGTGCCAACGACGGCTGATCTCGTCGATGATCTGGTACACGCGGGGGAGGAGCTTGGAGAACGTGCCGATGGGCCACTTCTCCAGAGCCTCGGGCAGGATGGTGTGGTTGGTGTAGCTCACGACCTGCGTCACGATGTTCCAGGCGTCATCCCACTCGAGCTTCTTCTCGTCGATGAGGATACGCATGAGCTCGGGGCCGCACATGGCGGGGTGGGTGTCGTTGGTGTGGATGGCCACGTGGTCGGCGAGGTGCTCCCAGTCGGGGCCAAAGTCGCGCTCGTAGGTGCCGAGGATGGTCTGCAGGCCAGCGGAGACAAACAGGTACTCCTGCTTCAGGCGCAGCAGACGACCGTGCTCGCCGGCGTCGTTGGGGTAGAGGATGGCGCTGATGGCCTCGGCCTCGGCGCGCTCGGCGTCGGCCAGGGCGTAGTCGCCGCGGTTGAAGGCCTCCAGGTCAAAGTGCTCCTCGACTGGCTCGGCGGCCCAGACGCGCAGCTTGTTGACGGTCTCGCCGGCATAGCCCACCACGGGGATGTCATAAGGGACGGCCAGGATGTCCTGCGTGTCCACCGTGCGGTAGAACGTACGGCCGTTCTCCTCAAAGCCCTCTACATGGCCACCAAACTTGATGGTCACGGCCTTGTCCTGACGACGGACCTCCCAGGGATAGCCGTGGGTGAGCCACTCGTCGGTGGCCTCGACCTGGCTACCGTTGACGATCTCCTGCTTAAACAGGCCGTAGCGGTAGCGCATGCCGTTGCCGTAGCCGGCAATGCCCTCGGCTGCCATGGAATCAAGGAAGCATGCGGCCAGACGGCCCAGGCCACCGTTGCCCAGAGCCGGATCGGGCTCCTGGTTCTCGATGACGGACAGGTCAAAGCCCATGTCGTCGAGCGCCTCGGCGACCATGTCGCGCACGCCAAAGTTGAGCAGGTAGTTGTCGAGCAGGCGGCCGATCAAAAACTCGATCGAGAAGTAGTACACGCGCTTCTTGCCCTCGGCGGTCACACGGGCGTCGCTCTTGGTGGCAACGGTGCGCGCCTTCTCGGCCACGAGCTTGGCTAGGGCGTTAAAGCGGTCCAGGTCACTGGCGGCCTCGACGCTCTTGCCACTGATGCTCATGACGGCATCGCGATAGAGCTCGGTAAACTCCTGCTTGTTGTCGAAGATCTTATTCATACGTTCCTTTCCCCCGGGGATGTTTCTCCCGGAACGGTTATGACTTCTATCCTACGCCCCCACGGGGCGGGTAATTACACGTGTAACGACTTTGTTACGCATCCTTGCCAGACGCCTTAACAGTGCCTGTTTTGGCCTTGGAGGCAGCCTTTTTGGTGGTTGTCTTTTTGGCCGTGGCGGGCTTCGCAGCACCCTTGGTTACCTTCGCCTTAGCCGGAGCCTTCTTGGCGGCCGCGGGCTTGGGCTTTACCGAGGACGTGCGCTTGCGCGTCGCCTTCTTGGGAGCCTCCACCACCGGCGGCTTGTAGCTGCTGGGACCGCGTCGCTTAAGCACCACGCCTGCCAGGCCGGGCACCTTCATCTCGATGGAGTCCATCTGCCCGTTCCAGGGATAGGGCTCGCTCGAGCAGGTGTAGGGCTCCTCACCGGCGTATCCGCTGCCGCCGAACTCGGGACGGTCAGAATCAAAGATGACCTCCCAGTCACCCTCGCGCGGCACGCCTACGCGGAAGCTCTCGTAGCTCGCCGGGTCAAAGTTGATCAGGATCACCAGGTCGTCGTCGATGTCCTCGCCCTGGCGCACAAAGCTCACGATGGACTGCTTGGAGTTGTCCGCATCGATCCAGGTAAAGCCGTCGTCGGTGTAGCCGCGCTCGTACAGGGCGGGCTCGGCGGTGTACAGGTGGTTGAGCGCCTTGATAAACGCCTGATGATGACGGTGGGTCTCGTACTCCTCGGTCAGGAACCACTGAATGGATTCGTAGTAGCGCCACTCAATAAACTGGCCGATCTCGTTGCCCATAAAGTTGAGCTTGGCTCCGGGGTGCGTCATCTGGTAGAAGGCCAGCGTGCGCAGGCCGGCAAACTGGCGCCACCAGTCGCCCGGCATGCGGCCGATGAGCGAGCACTTGCCGTGCACGACCTCGTCGTGGCTCAGCGGGCAGATAAAGTTCTCGGTAAAGGCATACATGATGGAGAACGTGAGCAGGCCGTGGTTGCCGGGGCGCCACGGAAAATCGGTCTGCATGTAGTGCAGGGTGTCGTTCATCCAGCCCATGTCCCACTTGTAGTGGAAGCCCAGGCCGCCGTCCTGCGGCGGGTAGGTCACGAGCGGCCACGCGGTGGACTCCTCGGCCATCATCATCACGTCGGGGTAGTGTGCCTCTACAGCGCAGTTGACCTGGCGGATAAACGCGCTGGCGTCTAGGTCCTCCTCGGTACCGTACTTGTTGAACTTCTTTTGGCCGGGATCGTCGATGCCAAAGTTGAGGTACAGCATGCTCGACACGCCGTCCATGCGAATGCCGTCAACGTGGAAGTTCTCGAGCCAGTACAGCACGTTGGAGACCAGGAAGGAGCGGACCTCGCCGCGGGCGAAGTCAAACTTGTGCGTGCCCCAGTTGGGGTGAATCTCGTGCTCAAACAGCATGTGGCCGTTAAAGGTGGCAAGGCCGTGGGCGTCGGCGCAAAAACCGCCGGGCACCCAGTCCATGATCACGCCGATGCCTGCCTCGTGGCATGCATCGATAAAGTGCATGAGCTGCTGCGGGTTGCCGTAGCGCGACGTGGCGGCGTAGTAGCCGGTCGTCTGGTAGCCCCAGGAGCCGTCGAAGGGATGCTCCATAAGCGGCATGACCTCGATATGCGTATAGCCCATGTCGCGTACGTAGTCCACGAGCTCCACCGACAGGTCGTCGTAGGTGTAGAACTCACCGCGCTGTGCGGGGAAGGGATCCATGGGGCCGGGGTAGTTGCCGTACTCGTCCGGCTCGCCCTGCGGCGCGTCGCCGTGGCGCTTCCACGAGCCAATATGCACCTCGTAGATGTTAAGCGGCTGCGACATGTGGTTATGGCTGGCGCGGCGCTTAAGCCACGCGGCGTCGTTCCACTTGTAGCCATCGAGGGTCCACAGCACGCTGGCGGTACCCGGAGGGCCAGCTGCCCCATACACAGCAGCTCTGCCCACAGCACCGGCCAGCGCAATTTTCC
>USFK01000099.1 GCA_900553935.1 uncultured Collinsella sp. | reverse complement strand
GTTTATAAGTGTTGCCGAGAGCTCAACTGTCCGCCCTTCACGCTTGTCGGCATTGGCAGCCTCAACTGGAATCGCGAGCTGAGCCCCTGGGCATGCGACGGGACCGTACGCGATGCCGAGCCTTTCGGCGGCCAAGCTGCCGATTTTCTTGATGAGCTGCTGAATCAGATAATCCCCCAGGTCGAGTCATCGCTTCCTCAGCCGCCCACCTGGCGTGGCATTGCCGGTTACTCGCTCGCGGGCCTCTTCGCACTCTGGTCCCTCTGGCAAACCGACGCCTTTGACCGCGCCGCGAGCGCATCGGGGTCGCTATGGTTTCCCGACTTTGTCGATCGCGCCAGCACGGCGCCATTTGCCGGCAGCCCGCAGGCTGTCTATCTGTCGCTCGGTAAAAAGGAGACCAAGACTCCCAACCGCATGATGCGGCACGTACTCGACGATACGCGCGCAATGGAAAAGCTGCTCGGCGAACGTGGTATTCCCACGACGCTGGAGCTCAACCCCGGCAATCACTTTTCCCAGACCGACTTGCGCATGGCCCGCGGCATCCACTGGATACTGACGCATTAAAAATGGTGCCCACGCGCATATACGCATGGGCACCATATCTTGTTTTAGCTGAACACAGCTGCTACTCAGCAGCCTCCTCAAGCTCGGAGACATCAAACTCAAAGTCGTTGCCCGGTAGGATGGCATTGAGCACAATGCCCACCAGCGATCCCACGGCAAGACCCGAGAGCGAAATCGTCACGCCGCCCAGCTCCAACACGATGGCGCCGGCGGTGCTGTACGCAATGCCGAGCGAAAGCACGAGCACCAGGGCGGCCACCAGCACGTTGCGGTTATTTTGGAAATCGACCTGGTTCTCGATGAGGTTGCGAACGCCCACGGCGCTGATCATGCCATAGAGCACGAGCGACACACCGCCGATTACGCACGCCGGCATGGCCGCAATGACAGCCGCGAACTTGGGGCAGAACGAAAGCACGATGGCGCAACACGCGGCAATGCGAATCACGCGCGGGTCGAACACGCGCGTCAGGGCGAGCACGCCGGTGTTCTCGCCATAGGTGGTGTTGGCCGGAGCGCCAAAGAGCGAAGCCAGGATCGTGGCAAGGCCGTCGCCGAGCAGCGTGCGATGCAGACCGGGATCGGCGATGTAGTTACGCTCGCAAGTGGAGCCGATAGCCGAGATATCACCGATATGCTCGATCATGGTCGCAAATGCCAGCGGCATAATGGTGATGATGGCCGTCGTGGCAAGACCGCTATCGAACTGCGGCCCAAAGAGTGCAAACACGGTGTTATCCCACACGACGGGCAAGCCAACCCAGGGAGCGGCTGCGACGCCCGAGAAATCAACCTCGCCGAGCGCAGTCGCAACGGCATAGCTCACCACAACGCCCAGCAGAATCGGCACGATCTTGACCATGCCGCGGCCCCAGATGTTGCATATGACGATCACGGCCACGGCGACAACGGCAACAAGCCAATTGGTCTGGCAGTTAGCGATGGCAGAGCTTGCCAAGATCAGGCCGATGGAAATGACGATGGGGCCCGTCACCACCGGCGGGAAGAAGCGCATAACACGCTTGGCACCAAACGCGCGAAACAGGGCCGCCAGCACCGGATAGAGCAGGCCGGCACAAGCTACGCCCAGGCAGGCGTAGGGCAAAAGCTCGGCCTCGCCGTTGGGCGCGATTGCGGCATAACCGGCAATAAAGGCAAATGATGAGCCCAAAAATGCCGGCACCTTACCGCGCGACAGGAAGTGGAAGAGCAGCGTGCCCAGGCCGGCAAACAAAAGGGTTGCCGAAACCGAAAGGCCGGTGAGCACAGGCACCAACACCGTGGCGCCAAACATGGCAAACAGGTGCTGCAGGCCGAGCAAGAACATGCGCGGGCGACCGAGCGACGACGCATCGTAGATGGCATCGGCGACGGCGGGCGTCGAGGATTGGGACATGGATGTCCTTTCATAATGGAAGGGCGATCGGGCATATCGGATAACCTGCCCGAACGATACGATCCGAACCATTGTACGCGATGCATGCCGCTCCGACCACGACGCCCCTGCGAACGGCAGCACTACTTCCAGACACGCTCGGCAATGCGCCTAACCAGCGCAATCTTTGCCCACTGTTCGTCCTCGGTCAGCTTGTTGCCGATCTCGCAGCTGGCAAAGCCACACTGGGGCGACAGGTACAGGTTCTCGAGCGGCACGTACTTTGCGGCTTCGCGGATGCGCTCGACGATAACATCCTCGTTCTCGAGCTCTGCCGCCTTGGAGGTTACCAAGCCCAGCACGACCTTCTTGCCCGGGGCAACGTACTTGAGCGGCTCAAAACCGCCGGCGCGCGGCGTATCGAACTCCAGGTAGAATGCGTCGACATCCTCATGTGCAAACAGGTACGGCGCGATGGGGTCATAGCCGCCCTCGAAAGCATAGGTAGAATGGTAGTTGCCGCGGCACACGTGCGTGTTAATGACGAGGTCGTCGGGCTTGCCCTCGATGGCGGCGTTGTTGAGCGCCACGCCCAGCTCGCTCACCTTTTGCAGGTCAACCGGGCTCATGCCAGTCTTGGACACAAAGTCGGTATCGCAATAGATGCCCCAGGTGCAGTCATCAAACTGGATGTTGCGGCAACCCGCTGCGTACAGGTCGGCGATCACCGTGCGATAAGCGGCTGCAATTGCGTCGGCAAGTTCCTCATCGGTCTTATAGACAGCGCGCAGGCTCTCCTGCTGGCCATCGCAGCGGTCGAGCGTAACCTCCGAGAACGTCTGGATCGGCGCCGGAATGGTCTGGCGTGCAACGTGGCCCTCCCCCTCGAGTGCCTTGACAAACTTAAAGTGCTCGACGAAGGGGTGGTTCTCGCCGCTGATGGGGCCGGTCACCACGGCGGTGTCAGCCGTGGTCTCCTCGTCGTGGAACATATAGCCCGTACGCGAGGTGCGGCGTTCAATGCCGTTGAGCCCCCACATAAAATCGAGGTGCCAGTAACTGCGACGAAACTCGCCATCGGTAATCACCTGCAGACCGGCGGCCTTTTGCTTGTCCACCAGGTCGCGAATAGCCTCATCCTCGACGGCTTTAAGCCCCTCGGCATCGAGCGTGCCTGCCGCATAGGCAGCGCGGGCATCCTTTACGGCCTGCGGACGAAGAAAGCTGCCGACGATATCGGCGCGAAACGGCGCGTTCGGTTGAATTGAAGTGCTCATAGATATCTCCCTTTGCATTGGTTGCTTTACTGGGACAGAGTATGAGCGTTCATATGGCCATCGTAAAATATACGTTTATAACAGTTTGATATAGATGCTTCCTATATCAGTTGGGACTGCCATGAAGAGATTTGACCTGTGCAGGACGCAGCAGTCTAGATATGCTGACGGATCGCGTCAATATAGGCTTGACCATAGCGCGTAAGCGTCGTGTTCTTGCGCGTGATGATGCCGATCTCCATGTACTCATCCACATCGAGCGGAATCGAGATAATGCCGGGGCCGTTGAGTTCGTGGCTAATCACGCCCGAGCACACCGTGTAGCCGTTGAGGCCCATGGCCAGGTTGAACAGCGTCGCACGGTCGCGCACGCGGATATTCTTGCGACGCTCAAACGTCGAGGTCAGCTCCTCGGAATAGTAAAACGAGTTGTAACTGCCCTGCTCGTAGGACAGGAACGGGTAGTCTTCCAAGTCCTCGAGCGTCACGCTGGAGCGGGCCGCCAGCGGATGGTCGGCGCAGACGAAGACATGCGGCGTGGCGCAGAAGAGCCCTTCGAACACGAGCTCGTTGGCCACCAGCATGCGCTCGATGACCTCGCGGTTGTGTTCGGACAGATATAGGATGCCCAGTTCGCTTTTCATATGCGCGACGTCCTCGATAATCTCGTGAGTCTGCTCCTCGCGCAGGGTAAAGTCGTAGCGCGCGGCATCGAACTCACGGATCACATCGACAAACGCGTTAACGGCAAAGGAATAATGCTGGCAGCTCACGCTAAAGTGCGGCACCTGCTCGGATGTGCCCTTGTACTTGCCCTCGAGCAGGTCAGCCTGGTCGAGCACCTGGCGCGCGTAGCCCAAGAAGGTCTCGCCCTCCTCGGACACAATGACACCCTTGTTGGTGCGCTCAAAGATGTGCACACCCATCTCGTTTTCGAGATCGCGGATCGACGCGGTAATCGAAGGCTGCGACACAAAGAGCCGGCGCGAGGCCTCGGTGATGCTGCCGCATTCGGCAACTTTGACGACATACCTGAGCTGTTGAAGCTTCATGATGGCCTCCCTAGACGTCCGCGATACCCGAACCCGCCGCATCTGCCTGACGCATAAACGACGGCATCTCCCCCGTCGCGGCGCAGGCGGCAATCTGATGCAGAGCCCCGGCAACCGCATCGTCTGCCGCAGCGCCGATATGCCAGCGCGCAGCAACCGTGACGGCCTCGTTGGCATTGGCGACTGCAACGGAGTTGGGGACGGCACCGATCATGGGCAGGTCGTTATCGGAATCGCCAAATACGGCCACCTCGTCGGACGTCAGGTCCAAAGCGCGCGCC
The DNA here is from genome assembly GCA_900553935.1 of uncultured Collinsella sp. GTDB lineage: Bacteria > Actinomycetota > Coriobacteriia > Coriobacteriales > Coriobacteriaceae > Collinsella. The sequence continues at coordinate 1,450 of USFK01000099.1, read as the reverse complement.
AGCTCCAGCGCAGCGCAACCCTTGTCCCAACCTGCTGGAAGAATGTCGAACAGGCGCACACGATTGTTGGGAAACACGAGCGAGAGTTCCGGCACCTCGGCGGCAACGCGCTCGCGTAGCTCCGCGAGCTCCTCACGCGAACGAGCACTCCAGATATTCGCCTTGAACACTGGTGCGTCATCGACGACAGGACGGCACGGGGCCTCTTCGCCCTTGAGCCATGCGTTGCCGCCCGACTCCATGGCGCGGCGCACACGCTCGGGGTCGCTCGTCACACAATAGGCATCGTTGCCCCAAAAGTCATCACCCAGGCCGTAGACCTTCAGATACGTATCGTCGGTCTCTTGCTCCAAGTAGTCAGCCAAGCGCATAAGGGCGGCGTTATCGGTCGCATGCGAGGCTACCACCTCGCCGTCCACAAACATGACCTGGCCGTTGCAAAACGCGCCGGTCGAGAAGCACTCGGCGCGATTGCGGAACATCCAGCCCATCGCGGAGGGCTGGCGACCCGAAACCGGGCCAAAGTGCAGACCCGCCGCCTGCATGGCATGAATGCCCTCGATGGCGTAGTCGCTGGCGCCGTCATGCCCGGCTGGAATCAGCGTATCGTCCATATCGGTCAGCACAAGTTTAATCATAAGGCCCCCTCGGTCATTCTTAATCCCGTCTATTGTACCGACCTGCCAAAAAGAGACAGGTTTATTTTGGCAGGTTTTATCTGGGAAAACGCAAAGCCCCAGTTGTTACCTGCCAAAATAAACCTGTCCCTTTTTGGCAGGTGCGCTAGTATAGGGAACAACAGATTCGATGCGGGAGTGCCGGCGGTGCAAACCACAAGGCTGAGAGGGCATGGGGCCCAATCCTTTGAACCTGTCAGTTAATGCTGGCGTAGGGAGCATGCCGCCTTTTGAGGGGCGCTGTCTATGCACAGCGCCCCTTTTCTATGCCAAGGAGGCATGTGCAGTGATTGATTCGGAACAGCTTAAGCAAGACGTGGTCAAGGCCGTGGACGAAATTCATGCCACTAACCCGATGGCGGGCTCCATCACCAACACGGTGACGATTGACTTTGTCGCCAACGCGCAGCTCGCCGTGGGCGGTTCGGCCGCCATGGTCTATCTGCCCGACGAGGGCGAGGCGCTCGTTGCCGGCGGCAGCGCCATCTATCTGAACATGGGAACGCTCTTCCCCATCTACGAGCAGACGATTCCCCGCGCGGCCAAGGCGGCACACGACGCCGGCAAGCCCTGGGTGCTCGATCCGGTGGGCCTGGGTATCGGCAGTCTACGCACCCAGCTGGTAGGCGAACTCAAGCAGTACAAGCCCGCCATCGTGCGCGGCAACGCCTCCGAGATCATCGCGCTCGCCGGTCTGTGGGGTCTTGAGGGCGAGGCGGCCGATCTGAGCCGCGTCCGCGGTGTCGATACCCCCGACACGGTAGATGCCGCCC
>USFK01000098.1 GCA_900553935.1 uncultured Collinsella sp. | reverse complement strand
GGACAGCGAAAGCCCGCCAGAGCGAGCAAGGTGCCTTGAAACGAGGCGGCATTGACCTTCTGGTCATGCCGCCGAAGTTGAAAGGCAGATTGCCGCTCTGGCGGGTTTGCAGCGTCGGCCGGTTACGGCGTTTGGTAAAACGCCGTAACTAATAATCAAGCTTCCACATGTAGCGGCGCGTCATGTAGTCTTTGTGGGTGACGGCAGAGAGCGCACGCATGTAGACGTTGTTGAGGATCGGGGCAAAGATCAGGTGGTTGAAGTACTCGCTCACGCTGTCCTTGATGTCGTTGAGGCCGAGCTCCTTGGCGTCGAGCTGGTAGACGCGCTCACCACCGTACTGGTTGACAAAGCGGATGCCGCGCTCGTCGTTACAGCGGCTGCGGCCGACGCTGATGAGCTGGAACAGCGAGGTGCGCTTGTCCAGGATCTCGAAGGGGCCGTGGAAGAAGTCGCAGGTGTTGATGGTGCAGGAGTCGATCTGCAGCATCTCCTGCACGTTGCAGATGCTAAAGACGTAGGCGGCACCAAAGAGCGGGCCCTGAGCCATAACGTTGATGCAGGGCTTGTCGGCGTTCTGCTCGGCCCACTTGGCTGCGAGCGGACGGGTGTACTCGACGGCCTTGCGATAGATGGGATCGACCAGGTCGAAGGCGGCCATAGCGGTCTCGTACTCGGCATAGCCCTCGGTCTGCTGCGTGAGCTCCATGGCGATCATGGTCACGACGGCGGAGTTGGTGCGGCCCATGCAGGACTCGTCGACGGCCAGGCTGTCGTACTGAATCTTGTAGTCGCAGACCTCGGTGAGGGCGGACTCGTCAACATAGATGGCGATGGTGCTGGCGCCGTGGTTCTTGGCGACCTGGGCGGCGACGATGGTCTCCTTGGTGCCGCGCATGGACACGACGACGGCCAGGGTGTTCTCGTTGACGTAGGCAGGCGTGGCGTGCACGAACTCGTTGCTGGTGTAGCTGGAGCTCACGACCTGCGTGGCCTCATGCTCCATAAAGTACTGGGCAGGATAGTTGCCGCCGTTGGATCCACCGGCGCCAATCCACACGACGCGCTTGATGCCGCCCTTGTCTGCCTTGTCAGCCAAAACCTGGGAGACAACGTCCTTAACCTGTTCCTGAGTAGTCATCGTGCATCAGCCTTTCTTCTCGTTTGATGCTCTCGATGGCATACAAGTTACATACATGTTTTGGTTATGTCGACTAGTTGTATGCTATATTTGTCTTAGATATTTTGCTGGTAAAGTTTTCGGCAATCCATTATCAGCGGTTTTGTTGTCATGTTGGATACATGCTTGGTTCAGTAAGCATACAGGTTAGATACAGGTTGTTCACATGAGCACTTCGTCGAAAAAGAACTTGGCCCAATACGAGCGTCTGGCGGGTACACTGCGTGACCGCATCGCCGCCGGCATCTACGCGTGCGGAGACAAGCTGCCGTCCGAGATGGAACTCATGGACAAATCGGGGCTTTCGCGCAGCACCGTGCGCCACGCGCTTAAGGTGTTAGTTGACGAGGGCCTGATTCGTACCGAGCGCGGGCGCGGCGCCTTTGTGGTCGACACGCCGGCGCTCCACGAGAACAACCTGGTGTTTTCGAGCTATACCAAGCAGGTCGAAGGCCAGGGTATGAAGCCCACCACGCGCACGGTGGACTCGGGCTTTGCCAAGGCAACGGGCAACGTGGCCAAGTTTTTCGATGCCGCCGTGGGCAGCAAGCTCGTCAAACTTGTCCGCCTGCGTTATCTGGACGATGCGCCACTGTGCCTGGAAACCACCTATCTACCACCGAGCTTCGAGGCACTCATCGATCGCGATATCAACGGTTCGCTCTACGCCACGCTGCGCCAAGAATTCCATCGCGCGCCGGCACAGGGACATAAGACCTTTGAGGTGTGCTATGCCTCACAAAACGAGGCGTTTTTGCTCAACGTTGAGCGTGGGCAGGCGTTGATCTTGATCACCGACTACGTCTACGACACCGACGGCCGCCCGCTCCATGTCTCCAAGCGTATCCAACGCACCGACCGCGCCAAATACACAGAGCCCATCGGCTAGCGCACCAAACGAGGCAAAATGTACCTAATAAACGTTTTACCTGTGGTTTTTATTAAATCTCAAGCCGGCATGGCGCAAGTGCCGGCATCGCCTGGCAATACGCGCCGTCCAAACTCAACTGTTCCTGCTCAGAATATCCAGCACCGTAAACCTAAGTGAGTAGACTTTTCGCGACCTGCCGAGCACAGCCAATAACAGCCACCTCTGTGACCTGCAGTTTTACTAAGGCAGAAACGCTTTGTGGTCAGCCTGCGCCAAAAAGTCTACTCACTTAGCTCGCAAGGCGTGCCGAGGGGACAATCCAAGTCAAAATAGCGTACGAACGCCGCGCTTCTTGCGGCGATTTGATGCCACAAGACAGCCAAAATAAACCTGTCCCTAAATGGTAGGTTTGGGGAGGTCGGGGAACCAGGTTGGCTTGGGTTGGTTAGGGACGCGCTCGGCTAGAACCAGCTCCATCCAGCACATGTCGTACCAGCGACCGAACTTCTGAGCGCAGCGGTCGAAAGCGCCCACCAGGCGATACCCCATATGAGCATGGAAGTCCTGGCTGTTGTGCGTCAGGTACTCGTCGTCCTTGTCGTGCGGCACGGCGATGAGGGCGCACATGTTGGTGATGCCCATCGCGATCAGGCACTGCCTGAGCGCGTCATGCAGCTTGCGGCCCAGCCCGCCATGGCGCACATCGCGCGCCAGGTAGATCGACGTCTCGACCGACCAGTCGTACGCCTCGCGGCTGTTGAGCGCGCTCACATAGGCGTAGCCCACCGGACGCCCGTCCAGCTCCATCACCAAATATGGATAGCGCTTGAGCGTACGCTCGATGCGCCCGGCGAACTCCTCAACGCTCGGCACCTTGTATTCGCAGGTAATCGCCGTCTGGCGCACATACGGCTCATAGATGGCAAGCAACGCCGGCGCATCATCGGGCGTCGCCAGGCGAATCGTCGGCTCGGACATCTCGGTCATACAACCCTTCTCCCCCAAAAGCAAAGGCCGCCCTGCGCCAAGCTCAGGCGCAGGGCGGCCCCTCGTCATTACATCAGGCTACAGGACAGCCGCCAACGCGTCGATATCCTCCTGCGTCGTGGCCCAGCTGGTGCAAAAACGCACCACCGTGTGGGTATCGTCGTACTTTTCCCAGTACTCGATCGCCGCATGCTCGCGAATGCGGGCCATGTCCTCGTTGGACAGAATCACAAACTGCTGATTCGTCGGCGTCTCCAAGAAGAACTGGTAGCCGCGCTCGTGCAGCACGCGACGAAGCGCCTGGGCCGTCTCAATCGCCTGGCGACCAATCTCAAAATACAGGCCATCGGTAAAGAGCGCCTCAAACTGCACGCCCGTCAGGCGGCCCTTGGCAAGCAGCGCGCCGTGCTGCTTAATGCGCGGAATGGGGTGAGCCGGAGCGTGCATGCCGCAGAACACCACAGCCTCGCCGCAGAGTGCGCCGCACTTGGTGCCGCCGATGTAGAACACGTCGCACAGCTGTGCCAGCTCGGGCAGGGTAATGTCGCACTCATCGGCCGCCAGCGCATAGGCCAGGCGAGCACCGTCCACAAACAGCGGAATCTCGCGCTTCTGGCACACCGCGTGAATCGCCGCGAGCTCGGCCTTGGAGTACAGCGTGCCGTACTCGGTCGATAGACTCACGTACACGGCACCCGGGAACACCGTGTGCTCGTAGCTCTCGTTTTCGTAGAATACCTGGATATAGTTCTCGAGGTCCTCGGCGCGCATCTTGCCCTCGTAGCCGGGGATGGTGAGCACCTTGTGGCCGCCAAACTCGATGGCGCCCGCCTCGTGGCAGGCGACGTGACCAGTCTCGGCAGCAACGACGCCCTCGTAGGGTGCAAGCAGCATATCAATCACCGTCGCGTTGGCCTGCGTGCCGCCCACCAGAAAAAACACGTCGGCATCGGGGGCCTGACAAGCCTCGCGAATAAGTTGCTTGGCGCGCTCGGTATGCGCATCGGTACCGTAGCCGGGCTGCGGCTCCATATTGGTGTCGACGAGTGCCTGCAGCACCGCCGGATGTGCGCCGTGGGAATAGTCGTTGTTGAACGCGAGCATGGCAATCCTCTCTTACCGGGTATCGGCCAGATGATTCAAACGGAGCTATTGTACGCCGCCCGGATAGGCAATGCGCGCGGCAAGGCACTCAAGTGCCAGTACCAGAGCAAAACCGCAGCTCACATCGCTCAAAAAGTGTGCACCGATCACGATGCGGCCAAGCGCGACGAGCGCCGCGATCACAGCCGCCGTCCAAAAGACCACACGGCGGCGTGACGGCTTTTCCATAAAGGCTGCCGCGGGAAGCCCGGCGAGCATAAGGCCGATCGCCGCATGCGCCGTGTGCCCGCTCGCAAACGACTTGAACCCGTCCTTGATCACGCCGGCGGCGATATAGGCCCACTTGTCGGGGTTGCCGATCACCCACCACGGCTGAAAATTGAGCCCCGGCGTGACCTCGATCACGCGCATGCGTGGGCGCGACCACAGCGGCTTGACAACCACGTTAAGGATGATGGCTTGAGCGGTCCACACGGCCAGCACCATCAACGCCCAACGTGTGAGCTCGTCGGGGTCGGTGTCGCGCGTGAGGCGATAGACGATAAGGTTGGCGACGATGGCCAGTACAAACGTCAGCACCAACTGAGCCGCGATGAGTTTGCCGCCAACCTTCAGAGACGAAACGATCTCATAGCCGGCCAGGCCAACGTTGACAAGGATGCCGAGCACGGCGAGCCACTTGCTCGTCTTGGAATCGGGGCGTGCCGAGCGCACGAGCATAACGCCTGCGACGCTCGCCGTCAGCTCAAACGGCAGCTCGCCGGCGGCCTCGATAAAGCGGCCGTACATGCTACCGATGTTGAACAGCGCGCTCGAGATCTGATAATCGAAAAAGGTGCCCAAGCCCAGGCAAAGGGCAAGGACAACCACAATAGCAGCGGCGTCTTTCTTGTAGATGTACCCGAACATGCTTTCCTTTCGATGGGGCTGGAATCAACCTGCGAGGTGACGGGGCAAAGAACAACTGGTAGCTATGCCCCGCTACGCCCCCTACTTGTTAGTCATCATCGCTCGCGCCCAATTGCTGCAGTAGCATGAGCGCGGCTGCCACGGGGCCGGTGCCGTCGTTGGCGTCGAGACCGCGACCCAGGCCGCTGCCCGCACCGGCGCCCGCCTTGTAGGGCACCGACAGCTTGTGGCTCTTGGGGAAGTTCACCGCGCCATAGCGAGTCTTAAGCTCAAACGCCACCTTCTTGGGCACGTCGACGCCCAAGAAGGTAATGCGACCACCGCTGAGCGTGACACTCTCGAGCCCCAGGCGCTCGCCGCGAATGCGGATGCGCGCGCGGTTGAACAGGTTGAGTCCCGCCAGCGGCAGCTCGCCATGCGCGGCCTCGGTCTCCTCCTGTACCTCGTCGATACTCTCCAGGTCCTCGGCCGCCGCGAGCTTGCGGTACACGAGCACGCGCTGGTCCACCGCCGGCAGGTACTCCTCGGACAAGAAGTAGTCGGCCGGCAGGTTAATGCCCACGCTCGCCGCCTCCACGCCGGCATCGTCATCGCCGCGCGCCTCGGCCACTGCCTGGCCCAGCATCTGCGTAAACAGGTCAAAGCCCACGCTCGACAGGTTGCCGTGCTGCTCGGCGCCCATGAGCGAGCCGGCGCCGCGGATCTCCAGGTCGCGCATGGCGATGCGCATGCCGCTGCCCAGGTCCTGGAACTCGGAAAGCGCGGTCAGGCGCGCCGTGGCCTCCTCGGTGAGCGGCAGCTCGCCCGGGAACATAAAGTACGCGTAGGCCTGCGTGGCAGAACGACCCACACGGCCCTTGAGCTGGTAAAGCTGCGCCAGGCCCAAGCGCTGCGAGTCCTCGATGATAAGCGTGTTGGCGCACGCGTTGTCTCACACCTTTCACCGTCAGACAAGAAAAAATCACCGCCAACACCGGCTTT
>USFK01000097.1 GCA_900553935.1 uncultured Collinsella sp. | reverse complement strand
AATTGCCGCTGTTGGAGTTGTTCACCGTGGTGTCGATGGTGGTGTTGGAGTTGGTGGCCTGACTGTTGGAGTTATTGCCACTCACGCCGGTGCCCGCGAGCTTCTCGGCGGCAGCGGCTTTGTCGGCCTCGAGCTTAGCCAGTTCGGCGGCATTTTCCTGCTCGGCCTTTGCCTGCGCCTCGTTGCGAAGCTGCTGTGCCTGGTCCAGCGCGTCCTCGGCATTCTTTTGCTCGCCCTCGAGCTGAGACTTGGCCTGATCGAGCTCGGTTTTGTTCTGCTCGAGCTCGGTCTGCATCTTGTTAAGCTCTTCGATCTCGTCGACGCTCGAGCTCGTAATCTGGTTGGTGTATTTGCAGGTGGTGATAAAGTCACCCAAGCTCTGCGTGTTCACCAGGAAGCTCACGATGGGGCTGGTGCCCTTCTGGTACTTATACAGATCGCGCATGGCGGAGCTTGCCTTGGCCTGCTGCTCGGGTAGCTCGGCCTCAATCTTATCGATGTTCGCCTCATTGGAGTCGATCTGCTTTTGCAGATCCTCGAGCTTGGTACGGGCGTCGTTGTAGGCGCTCGTAGCGTCCTCGATTTTTTTTTGGGCGGCGGAAAGCTGATCCTGCGTTGCCTGCGAGGCGGCATAGGCCGCGACGGGGGAGAGCATCGGCGTGGCCGTCAGCGCGACGGCGAGCGCGGCGCTCGTGATGATACGAGCCGGCTTCGACGCGATGAGCGCTGCGGTGCGATGGTTCGAATGCTGCATCCAGTCCCTCTGCAATCAATCGTAGGTTATTGGTCGAGGTGTATTCTACTACTGCTTTCGACCTCAACTTGAACCTTAAAGGTTCTAAAGGGTCAAGTTGAACTTGAGGCTTTGGCCTTGACCTGGGGGAATGGTGAATTGTTGAGAAACCATAGAGTTCAACTTTAACGTTACGGCACCCTGTTTGTGAGGGTTTTGGCTGTAAAAGTTGCCCTCACGTGGGGTTTTGCAACTACAAGGTCCCATCGCGGTGAGCTTGGCCTTCATGCTGGATAATTGCGTCGATTGCCATAGATACGGTGGAGCTTTGGGCGCCGGCGGCTTGGCACGCTAGAATAAATCAGTTGCGCAAAGACCGCCCGTTGTGTGGGCAGTTCATGATAGGAAGTTTCCATGGCATTGCAGTTTACAGAGCGCGAGTTCATTCCCGTGCTGCTCGGTGGCGACATCAACGCCTATTCGGTGGCGCGCGCCTTCTACGAGGAGTACCAGGTCAAGAGTCTGGTCTTTGGCAAGTACCAGACGGGTCCCGCGTACCGCAGCCAGATTATCGACTACACGCCCAACGTGGATATCGATACCATGCCCGTGATGCTCAGGACCGTCAACGGCATTGCCCAAGCGCATGCCGATAAGACGATTGTCCTTGTGGGCTGTGGCGATAACTATGTTGCCCTTGTGGCTCAGGCCAAGGATGCCCATGAGTTGGCGGATAATATCGTCGCGCCTTACGCTCCCTATAGCATGCTTGAGCAGTGTCAGAAGAAGGAGATCTTCTACGAGCTGTGCGAGAAGCATGGCGTGCCCTATCCGCATACCTTTACCTTCACCATGGCGATGCTCAACGCGCAAGGCGAGGCGCCTGCCGAAGTGCTCGACCAGATCGATTTTCCCTACCCGATGATTCTGAAGCCTTCTGACGGCATCATGTGGTGGCAGCACGAGTTCGAGGGCCAGAAAAAGGCTTATGAGATTGCCGACCGTGCCGAGCTGGAACAGGTCATTCGCGACTCGTATGCCAGCGGCTACACCGACGACCTGATCTTGCAGGATCGCGTGCCCGGCAACGACGAGTACATGCGCGTGCTCACCAGTTATTCCGACCGTAACGGCAAGGTGCGCATGATGTGCCTGGGTCACGTGCTGCTCGAGGAGCATCAGCCTCACGGTGTCGGCAACCACGCCTGTATCATCACCGAGCCTAATGACGAGCTCATGGGCGGCGTGCGCAAGTTGCTCGAGGACCTTCACTTTGTGGGCTATTCCAACTTTGACGTTAAGTACGACGAGCGCGACGGCTCGTTTAAGTTCTTCGATTTCAACACGCGCCAAGGTCGCAGCAACTACTACGTCACCAACAGCGGCTTTAACGTTGCCAAGTATGTGGTGGACGAGTATGTGTTCAACCGCCCGTTTGAGCCGGAGTTTGTGACGGCGCAGGACGAGGCGCTGTGGATGGTCGTCCCCATGGGCGTCGTCGACAAGTACGTCAAGGATCCCGAGCTGCGCGCTAAGGTGCATCGCCTGGACAAGGAAGGCAAGGGCGCCGACCCTTCGTTTATGAAGGGCGACTTTGTCTTTAACCGCTGGCTGCGCATGTGGCACACCAAGCTGCGCCACTTTAAGCTGTTCAAGACGTATTACAAGTAGATGAGTGCGGCGCCCGTCCGGTTTACATCGGGCGGGCGCGGGTATGATACGCGCAATTGCGCAAGCGTCACCAAGGAGGCGGCGATGGAAAAGCTGGGAGTTATCGGCGGCATGGGCGCCGAGGCCACGTCGTATTACTACGACCAGGTAGTGCGTCATACGGCTGCTGCCTGCGATCAGGAACATATCGACATGGTGGTGCTTTCCAAGTCGACCATGCCCGACCGCACGCTGGCCATTAAGACCGGCGAGCACGCCAAGCTGCTGGCGACCATGAAAGAGTGTGCCCAGGCACTCGAGTCGCTGGGCTGTGCGCACATTGCCATTCCCTGCAACACGTCGCACTACTTCTACGACCAGATCCAGTCGTTTACGAAGGTGCCGATTATTCACATGCCGCGTGAGTCGGTGCGCTATGCCCTTGCGGGTGCGGTGATAGGGGAGTGCGAGTTCGTCCCCAACCTGAGTATGCCGGCCGAGCCGGTGCACAAGATTGGCATTATGGGCACCGACGGAACCGTGGGCGCGGGCGTCTACGGCCGCGAATGCGAGGCTGCGGGTGTTGAGGTCGTCTATCCCAGCGAGAAACGTCAGAACGATGTGATGTCGCTTATCTACGATGATGTGAAGGCCGGACGTGAGCCCGATATGGATAAGTTCGACCGCGTGATGTGGGAGTTCGCCCGTAGCGGCTGCGACCGTGTCATTCTGGCCTGCACCGAGCTATCGGTGCTGCAGAAGTATCGAGAGATGCCCGAGATCACCCTCGATGCCATGGATGTCCTGGTGCGCGAATCCATCATCCGCAGCGGCGTCCCCTACCGCCTCTAGCTTCCGACCCGTCAATAAGGGACAGGTTAATTTTGGTAGGTTTTATCTGGTGAAACAGTAAAGGCCTCGGCTCGTTTGGTGCGAGCCGAGGCCTTTTGCGTTGGGCGGTTGCTGTCGGTGGCGAACTAGAACAGGAAGCCGATGGCGATGAGGGCGATGCTGACGATGAGCACGGCGATGTCCAGGCCCTTGATGGGGTAGCGCTTGTACGAGCTGGCGCGTGTACGCAGATAGAAGCCGCGCTGTTCTGCCGCCAAGGCTGTAGCATCGGTCTTGCCCACGCTCGAGATGAGCAGTGGCACGCACAATGGCAGCATGAGCTTAAGCTTCTTGATGGGGTTCTTGGTGTCGTACTCGACGCCGCGTGCGGTCTGCGCTTCCATGATGGCGTTCATCTCCTGACCAAACACCGGAACAAAGCGCAGCGCCGTGGTAAAGGTGAAGGCATAGCGATACGGTACGTGCAGCACCTCGACGCAGGCGTTGGCAAGGTCGTTGAGCTTGGTCACCATGAGCATGAGGATGAGCGGCAACGCCACACCCAGCAGGCGCAGACAGGCCTTCGATCCTGTGATGAGGCCCGTGTCGGTGATAAAGCCCCACACTATGTTGCCGTCGCGCATAAAGGCCAGCTGGAGCACCAGCATGATAAGCGCGAGCGGAATCAGCAACTTGAGCAGCGAGAACAGACGGTCGACGACACCGGCATAGGCACCCAGCGCAAGGGTGAGTGCCAAAAAGCCCAGCAGCGCCACGTAGGTGTCGGACAAGAAGATGCCGACGATGATGGCGGCGGCGAGGCCCAGTTTGACGACGGGGTTCAGGCGATGCAGTAGCGTATCGCCCGGCATGTAGTCGATGACGTTAACCACGGTGGACCATCTCCTTGATAATTCGAACGACATCGGTGACCTCGCTCACCTGCGCAAAAGCGGGCGAGACGGAGGATGCCAGGCGACGAGAAAGCTCTATGACCTGGGGAGGCTCCACGTAGGCACGCCGCATGAGATCGATGTTCGAGAATAGCTCGTGCGTGCGGCCGCGGTCGAGGATGTGACCGTCGGCCATTACCACAATGCGCTCGGCAAAATCCGAAACGACTTCCATATCGTGGCAGACCATGATAACGGCGCAACCGCGCTCGGCCATGGTGCGCACCGTTTCCATGACGGTCATGCACTCGCGGTAATCAAGGCCGCTCGTGGGCTCGTCGAGCACGACGATCTTGGGCTCAACCACTACGACGGAGGCAAGCGCCACCATTTGTCGCTGGCCGCGCGAAAGTGAGAAAGGTGCCTCATCGGCAGGCAGGCCAAAGCGGTCGATAACGAGTTGAGCACGACGCAGGGCCTCGGCACGGTCGATGCCGCCAAGCTCCAAGCCAAAGGCAACCTCGTCGAGCACGGTGTCCTTGCAGATCTGGCAGTCGGGGTTTTGGAAGAGGGTTGCGACTTCGCGGGCGATGCGGCTCGTGGGAACGGCTGCGGTGTCCAGCCCCGTAACGCGCACGCTGCCCGAGGCGGGCTTAAGCAGGCCTGTGAGCAGCTTGGTGAGCGTGGTCTTGCCGGCACCGTTCTGGCCGACGATGCCCACGAGCTCGCCGGGATAGAGGGTCAGGTTGAGGTCGTGTACGGCGGCGCCGCCATTGGGATAGGCAAACTCAACGTGATCGAAGGTGAGTACGGGTTCGGCGTCCTTGGCATGAGGGCGCAACGACGGTGCATGCGGGGAGCCGGCGGGCGCCTGGGCTTCGCTGGCCGCGTGTGCGGGGTCGACGATGCCCGAAATCAGGCGCTCGGCCTCATCGACATCCAAGCAAGGGGTACCGCTTACCAGGCCATCGGCCTCGAGGCTATTGAAGATACGCGTGACGCGAGGGCAGTCGACGCCGATGGCACGGAGCTCGTCGGTATGCGCGAAAACCCCGTGTGGCTCGCCCTGCAGCGCGATTTCGCCATGGTTGAGCACGAGCACGCGGTTGCAGTACTCCGAGAGCAGGGCGACCTTTTGCTCAACGACGACGATGGTGATTCCAAGTGTGCGGTTTGCCTCACGCAGCGTCTCGAAGACCAACGTGGAGCTGGCGGGGTCGAGTGCCGCGGTGGGCTCGTCGAGAATCAAGACGCGCGGACGCATGGCGAGGATGGCGGCGATGGCTACCTTTTGCTTCTGTCCGCCCGAGAGGGTGGCGATCTCGCGGTCGCGCAGGTCGCTGATGCCGACGGTCTCGAGCGTTTCGCTCACGCGCTGCTCGATCTGGTCGTGGGGAACGCCAAAGTTCTCGAGGCCAAAGAGCATCTCGTCCTCGACGACCGAGGCGACCATCTGCGTGTCGATATCCTGCAGCACGCTGCCGACGATTTGCGACACGTCGGTGAGCGAGGCTTCGCAGGTGTCGTGGCCGTCAACCATGACGGACCCAAAGAACGTGCCGGTGTAGTGGTGGGGCACGGCACCCGACAGGCAGGCGGCAAGCGTGGACTTGCCGGCGCCCGAGGGCCCGATGATGCCGATGAAATCTCCCTTGTTCACGCTGAGCGAGATGTGGCTGAGCGCCTGCTCGGTCTGCGTGCCATAGGAGAACGAGACATCGTCGACGTTGATGATCGTTTCCATGGATACCTTTCAGAGTCATTGGGGACGTTCTTACATGACTAGTCGTTTAAGAACGTCCCCAAGAGCTAGTTGTCTGGGACAGTCTTTGGTGGTGGAGCACGGAGACGGCTTTACGAGGGGCCCCAGGTTGGCGCGAAAGAGGAGCGAAGCGTACTTGGGTACGCGAGCGACGAATGAACGCCAAGATGGG
>USFK01000096.1 GCA_900553935.1 uncultured Collinsella sp. | reverse complement strand
GTTCGACACCGGCGCCGCAGCGGTTGCAGCCGAAAAGCCCAAGTCGAGTGGCCAGCCCAATGGCCTTTCCAATGCCGAGCGCCAGAAGCTCCGCCGCGAGGTGAGCTCGCTCGAGCGCAAGATGGAGACGCAGCGCGCCCGCGTGGAGGAGGCCGAGGCCGCCATGGCCCAGGTCGATCCCACCAACTACACGGCGCTGGGCGAGCAGCAGGCAAAGATCGACGAGGCCCATGCCGCCATGGACGAGCTGGAGATGGCGTGGCTCGAGGCGAGCGAAAAGCTCGAGGGCGAGGAGTAAACGAGGATGATCAAAGCCGCGTTTTTCGATATCGACGGCACGCTGCTGAGCTTTAAGACCCATCGGATTCCGGCGTCGGCGCAGCAGGTGCTCGACAGCTTTCATGAGCAGGGGATTGTGTGCGTGATCGCCACGGGCCGTCCGACCTACCAGATGCCGGACTGGCTGTTCGACTTGGGCTGGGATGCGTACATTACGCTCTCGGGCCAGCACTGTTTTGATGCCGAGGGCGTCTACCGTAGCTGCCCGATTGACCCGGACGACGTTGCGGTGATTGTGGACCAGGTGGCCGAGGGGTGCTACGACTCGCTGTGCATGCAGGGCGAGAACTCCTTTGTGAACTGCCTGTCCGAGCGCGTGGTGACGGCCGGCAGCAACGCGGGAATCGTCTACCACAAGGAGCCGTTTGAGCACGCTCTTGACGCGCCGGTTTACCAGTTCTGCGCCTTTGTGGGCCCGGCCGACGAGCATATCGTGACCGATGCCGTGTCGCATTCGCTCACTACGCGCTGGTGCGATCTGTTCTGCGATATTATCCCTGCCAACGGCGGTAAGGACTTGGGCGTGGCGGCGACGCTGGAGCGCCTGGGTGTCGACGCGAGCGAGGCGATCGCCTTTGGCGACGGCGAGAACGACCTGTCGATGTTTTCCGCCGTGGGCGCGAGCGTGGCCATGGGCAATGCGCAGGATACCGTGAAGGCCGCGGCAACCTACGTGACGACCGCCGTGGATGACGATGGGATCTATTACGCCGCAAAGCACTTTGGTCTGCTATAGCTGCGGCTCGGCACCTGGGGACGTTCCTTTTCTGCCGGCAGTTGGGGACACTCCTTGTGGGGCGTGTCCCCGTTTTGTTTTCGTCCCGTGCGTTTTGTGAAACACGGTTAACTTTTTAAACAACGTAGTAAGACATGGGCAACTTTTGCGGTAAAGTAAATCAAGTAAAAGTATCCAAAGGCTAACTAGAAGCCATCGCGAAAGGCGGCCCATGGCCCTACGTGAACCTGGAGAAGACTATCTCGAATCTATTTATGTGCTCTCGGAGCGCCAGGGCGTCGTTCGCTCGATTGACGTTGCCGAATACTTGGGCGTAACCAAGGCAAGCGTCTCTAAAGCCATGGCGGCCTTGGAGAACAACGGCTACGTGGAGATGGGCAAACGCGATGTGCATCTGACGGAGCGTGGTCTGGAGGTCGCTCGCCAAATGTGGGAGCGCCACTGCTTTTTTGTGGGGCTGCTCGAGGACGCAGGCGTTTCGGAAGAGGTTGCCTCGCAAGAGGGGTGTCACATGGAGCACTGCCTGAGCGAGGAAAGCTTTGAGAAGCTAAGGGCAATGCTGGGCCGGGACGGCACATCGGCCCCAACAATGACCGACTAACGTTCCCCCAGTAGCGCGCCGTTCGCGCAAAGCGCGAACCAGCGACCGGGACAGGAGGCCCTACCAACCAAGTCTAACTCAGCCAAGGAACCCCGCCAGCAAGCGATGCCCAAGAACCGTCAGCAACGTCACCGCAGGCCGGGGCCGGGCTTGGTTTTGAAAACGTCCTCGACCAATGAAACGCCCCCGTTCTGCTCCTTCGGAGCTACGAACGGGGGCGTTTCTGGTCTGCGGAATGTTTTCAGGGGTTAGCCCGTACGGCCTTCGGGCGAGTGCGTCCGCTACTCAGCCATCTGAGCCTGGACGGCGGTGATGGCTACGACACCCACGATGTCGTCGGCAGAGCAGCCGCGCGACAGGTCGTTGACCGGCTTGGCGATGCCCTGCAGGATGGGGCCGTAGGCGTCGGCACCGGCGAAGCGCTGGACCAGCTTGTAGCCGATGTTGCCGGCCTCGAGGTCGGGGAACACGAGCACGTTGGCCTTGCCGGCGACAGAGGAACCGGGAGCCTTGAGCTGGGCGACGGTGGGGACGATAGCGGCGTCGAGCTGCAGGTCGCCATCGATGGCGAGCTCGGGAGCCTTCTCCTTGCAGAACTTCACGGCCTCTTGGACCTTCTTGGCGACCTCGCCGCCGGCGGAGCCCATGGTGGAGTAGGAGAGCATAGCCACGTGCGGCTCAACGTTGCCCATGAAGGTGGACCAGGAGTGAGCGGAGGCGATGGCGATCTCGGAGAGCTCGTCGGAGGACGGGTTGATGTTGAGGCCGCAGTCGGCGAAGATCAGCGTGCCGTCGGTGCCGAACTGCGGGGTGTCGGTGCACATCACGAAGAAGGCCGAGACCAGCTTGGTGCCCGGGGCGGTCTTGAGGATCTGAAGCGCGGGGCGCAGGGTGTCGGCGGTGGAGTGGCAGGCGCCGGAGACCAGGCCGTCGGCGTCGCCCATCTTGACCATCATGGTGCCAAAGTAGGTGGCGTCCATCACCTGGGCGCGAGCCTGCTCGATGGTAACGCCCTTCTTGGCGCGGAGCTCGGCAAACTTCTGTGCGTACTCCTCGTGCTTCTCGGCATTGCGCGGGTCGATGACGGTGGCGCCGGGGACGTTGATCTCGTTGGGATCGCCCAGGATGACGATGTTGGCCAGGCCTTCCTCGATGATCTTGTTGGCCGCGACGATGGTGCGCGGATCCTCGCCCTCGGGCAGGACGATGGTCTTAAGGTCGGCCTTGGCGGCAGACTTCATACGGTTTAGGAAATCGCTCATGTTACTCCTTACAAGCGTTTCGCTAAGCTCCAGGCGCCCGGCTGTTCACGAATAAACCCGCTGCTAGCGGGTCTACCTTTCAATTATGTTCGCCGCTGTGCTTGAGCTTTCCTTGTGTGGCAAGCTCATTATAGGACGCATTAGCGCTATAATCGCTCTGATAAATATGTCTCGAAGAATGTTCGAGAAAAGCCCAGCTAACGAGCCCGTGGCTTTTGACAAGGAGTATCGATGCAGATTACCTCAGGCCTGCCTGAAGGCTTTAACGCCGGCGCGTACGACATGATTGTCGTCGGTGCTGGATATGCCGGTGCCGTTTGCGCCCGCCGTCTTGCCGAGACTATCGGCTATCGTGTTGCCGTTTTGGAGCGCCGTAGCCACATTGCGGGCAATGCCTATGACTGCACTGACGAGGCCGGAATCCTGATCCACGAGTACGGTCCGCATATCTATCACACCTTTAACGAGCGCGTGCACAATTTCCTGTCGCGCTTTACCAAGTGGACGGATTATCAGCACAAGGTGCTCGCCAACATCAACGGTACCCTTATGCCCGTGCCCTTCAACCATGCGAGTCTCAAGCTCGCCTTTGGTGATGAGCGCGGCGAGGAGCTGTATCAGAAGCTCGTGGAGACCTTTGGCAAGGATGTCAAGGTGCCCATTATGGAGCTGCGTAAGAAGAACGACCCCGACTTGGCCGAGGTCGCCGATTACGTCTACGAGAACGTCTTTTTGCATTACACCATGAAGCAGTGGGGCCAGACGCCCGATCAGATCGACCCCTCGATCACCGGCCGCGTTCCCATCTTTGTGGGCGATGATGACCGCTACTTCCCGCAGGCTCCCTTCCAGGGTATGCCGCAGGACGGCTACACGGCGTTGTTCGAGCATATGCTCGACCACGACCTGATCGACGTGTTCTGCGACGTGGACGCCCGCGATCTCTTTGAGATCGACGAGACCACCGTCAAGATCGGTGGCAAGGTCTACGGCGGCGAGATCGTTTATACCGGTCCGCTCGATGAGCTGTTCAACCTCGACCTGGGCGCTCTTCCGTACCGTACGCTCGACATGAAGTTCGAGACGCTCGATATGGATCAGTTCCAGCCCGTGGGCACCGTCAACTACACCACGAGCGAGGACTACACGCGCATTACCGAGTTCAAGAACATGACTGGTCAGGTCCTGCCCGGCAAGACCACCATCATGAAGGAGTACTCCAAGGCCTATACGCCCGGCTCGGGCGAGACGCCGTATTACGCCATTCTTGAGCCCGAGAACCGTGAGCTCTATGAGCGCTATCTTGAGCGCGTCCAGAACCTGACAAACTTCCACCCGGTGGGTCGTCTGGCCGAGTATCGTTACTACGATATGGATGCCGTGACCAATTCCGCCCTCGATCTTTCGGATGAGATTATCGCCTGCCATGCATAAAGTCATAACATTCGGTATTCCCTCGTATAACGCCGCTAAGGACATGGACCATTGCATCACCTCCATCTTGGAGGGGAGCAATTATGCCACCGATATCGAGATTATCGTGGTGGACGACGGCTCCAAGGATGAGACGGCCGCCAAGGCCGACGAGTGGGAGGCCCGTTATCCTGGAATCATCCGCGCGGTGCACCAGGAGAATGGCGGCCACGGTATTGCCGTCCTTTCGGGTCTGCGCGAGGCGCAGGGCACCTACTACAAGGATGTCGACTCGGACGACTGGCTTGACGGCGCTGCCCTTTCGACCATGCTGTCGATTCTGCGCGGCTTTGAAGAGCGCGACCAGCGCGTTGACCTGTTTATCTCGAACTACGTGTACGAGAAGGTTTACGAGGGTACGCATACGGCCATTGGTTACAAGTTTGCCCTGCCTCGAAAAAAGATCTTTACCTGGGACCAGATCGGCCATTTCCGTTTGGACCAGAATCTGCTCATGCACAGCCTGTGCTATCGCACGGATGTGCTGCGCGAGTCCAACCTGCCCATGCCGCCGCACACGTTCTATGTGGACAACATCTACGCCTACGTGCCGCTGCCGCGTTGCAAGACCATGTACTACGCCGACATCGACCTCTATCGCTACTTTATCGGTCGCGAGGGCCAGAGTGTCAACGAGGCCACGATGGTCAAGCGTCTGGACCAGCAGTTCCGTGTTACGCGTATCATGATGGAGTCGTACCACCTGTACAGCGATGTCGAGTCGTCGCGTCTGCGTTCGTACATGATGGGCTACTTCACCATGATGATGGCGATCTGCTCGGTGCTCACCAAGCTTTCCGACGAGGATTGTGCCGATGAGCGTCTGAAGACGCTGTGGAATGATTTGAAGGCCTATGACGAGCGTATGTATCGTCGTGCACGTTACGGTGTGGTCGGGTTCTTCACTAACCTCCGCGGTCGTGCCGGAGACAAAACCACACTCGGCCTATACCGTCTTGCCTCAAAGATCTTCAAATTCAACTAGTACAGAAACGCTCGGGTAACGGGGACCCCTGGTCCTTAACTTGCTACTTCGGACAGTCCTGCGCAAGACGGAGGCGCCACTGGCGCCTCCTTTGCGTGCGGAACTCGTATCAAGTTAAGGACCAGGGGTCCTCTGCTATGTCTCGCTTTATGTCAGACAGCTGAATTTGAAGATCTTGGACGCGCGGTACACAGGGGCCTGGGCTGAAAAAGATCTGGTTGAGCAGGTTGCCCGGTGGGGCTTGGTTGTGTTTGTCGCGAGTTCCGCATGCAAAGAAGGCCACTTAATGTGGCCTTCGTCTTGCATGGGACTGTAGAGCAGCAAACGTAATGCCCGCCCGCCTCCGACCGACGGACGAGTGAGATTACTTCGCGGCGCCGGGGATGCCGTGGGAGGTTTTGGCGGTTTTGGCTCCGTTTACGATGGCGGTTTGCAAAGCCCTTACGGCGAGCATGCCCAGCAGGTCTAGGGGAACGGCGGCGTTTGCCTGGGCGCCCAGTTTGCCGCTGGCGAGGGTGTAGATGGTGTCGCCGTCGTTGGTCGTGTGGGTGGGCCTGATGGCATGGGCGTAGGCGTCTGCCGCCATCTGCGCCACCTTCGTGGCCTGCGGCTTGGTGAGGCGTGCGTTGGTGACCACGCACGAGATGG
>USFK01000095.1 GCA_900553935.1 uncultured Collinsella sp. | reverse complement strand
ATTCTTCGATTACAACGCCAAATACAAAGGCGACTAGCTTTTTACTTCTTATTTCATAACCTGTCTATAGTTTCTCAATTAAAATATGAGCTCTATCTTCGTTCCTTCGCCCAGTTTACTGTCTACATGGATCTTGGCTCCGTGAAGCATGGCTCCGTGTTTTACGATTGACAGTCCAAGGCCGGTTCCGCCGGTTTCTTTGGAATGGCTTTTATCTACACGATAGAAACGTTCGAAGATACGATCCGTTTCATTTTCCGGTATTCCGATTCCGGTATCTGTGACACAGATTTTCTTGCCCTGCAGGGTATTGCCTACCCAGACGGTTAACTTTCCGCCTTCTTTGTTATACTTGATCGCATTTTCACAGATATTGTAGATCATCTCATCCAGGATCTGGCGGATTCCCACGTATTCTACCGGCTCTCCCGTCACCTCTACATGTACTTTTCTCTTCGCTGCCTGTGGCGAAAGTCTGGTCAGGATCTCTCTTGTCAACTTATAAAGATCTACTTCTTCTTTTTCAAGCTCTACATTGCCCTCATCCAGTTTGGATAACTTGATAATATCTTCTACCAGCGTGATCAGACGCTGTGCTTCGTTATAAATTCTGCCCGCAAACTTCTTGATGTCCTCTTCTTTGACAAGTCCGTCCTGGATGATCTCTGCAAATCCAGAAATAGAAGTCAGAGGTGTTTTCAGCTCATGAGATACATTTGCAGAAAATTCTCTCCGCAGGTTCTCCCTCTCCATCTTTTCGGTTTCATTGACAAGAAGCAGAACTGCACCTGCAACTTTAGTATCTCTGAATACCGGATTGGCGATAAGCTGAACATATTCGCCATCCAGCTGCAGCATCGGCCGAAGATCCGGCGGAATGACCGGCAGCACGTCCATGACCATCCACTCGGGGCGGTTGCCGGAAACGCGGAAAGCCTCGACGACTTCCAGACGCTTCAGGATACGCACCTTCTTCTGGCCGGAAGACTTCTCCACCTCGGCAGTCAGCTCAGCGCTGAGCTGGTCGAGGTCGATCTCCTTCAGCAGGTCCTGAACGGCCTCAGCACCCATCGCAGCCTCGAACTCGTCGCCGTAGCGCTCGCGCATCTCGCGGTACTCTTTCTCGGTCAGCAGCTGCTTCTTTTCCAGCGGGGTCAGACCGGGGTCGGTGACGATATAGCTTGCAAAGTAGAGGACCTTCTCCAGCAGGCGGGGGCTGATGTCCAGCATCAGGCCGATGCGGCTGGGGATGCCCTTGAAGTACCAGATGTGGCTCACAGGAGCGGCCAGCTCGATGTGGCCCATACGCTCACGGCGGACCTTGGCCTTGGTCACCTCGACGCCGCAGCGGTCGCAGATCTTGCCCTTATAACGGATGCGCTTATACTTGCCACAGTGGCACTCCCAGTCCTTGGTCGGTCCAAAAATGCGCTCGCAGTACAGACCGTCGCGCTCCGGCTTCAGGGTGCGGTAGTTGATGGTCTCAGGCTTCTTCACCTCGCCATAGCTCCAGTTGCGGATCTGGTCAGGAGAGGCAAGGCCGATTTTGATCGAATCGAAGACGTTGTTTTCCATGAAACGAACCCTTTCTTAATCTTTATAGTCTCGATGATAACAGTTGACGTTGGAAGACCCGCTGCCCTCCCCTGCCTTGCGGCGGCAGCACGCGCACCGCGCAGGGAAACACAGCTTTCTCAAAGGGGCCTTATTATTCGTCGATGTTCACTTCGTCAGAAGCGGACTCTGCAGCGGCAGAGTTGTCATCCTCCAGCACGGAGGGATCATCGAAACCAGCATCGGCGTCCTTGATGGTGTAATCGTTCAGCAGCTCGTTCTCGTTGGCGACAGTCTCGGTGCCGGCAACATCACGCATATCGAAGCCGGTCTCTTCGTCGTCGAAGTTCTGGCGCATGTCGATCTCGTTGCCTTCCTTGTCCTGGACCACGACGTCCAGACCCAGAGACTGCAGTTCCTTGAGCATGACGCGGAAGGACTCGGGGATGCCCGGCTGCGGGATGGGCTCGCCCTTGACGATGGCCTCGTAGGTCTTGACACGGCCCTCGACGTCATCGGACTTGACGGTCAGGATCTCCTGCAGGGTGTAAGCAGCACCGTAAGCTTCCAGAGCCCAGACCTCCATCTCGCCGAAGCGCTGGCCGCCGAACTGGGCCTTGCCGCCCAGAGGCTGCTGGGTAACCAGGCTGTAAGGGCCGGTCGAACGGGCGTGGATCTTGTCGTCGACCATGTGGCCGAGCTTGAGGATGTAGGACGTACCCACGGTAATGGGCTCGCGGAACTCCTCGCCGGTGCGGCCGTCGAACAGACGGGTCTTGCCGCGCTCGTCAAGCTGGGTGACGAACTCGGGGCGCATGTGATCGCCAAAGGCAGCGGTGGCCTTGTTGAGCATGTTCTTGTTGGCACGACGGATGACCTCGGCGATCTCGTCCTCCTTGGCGCCGTCGAAGACGGGCGTGGCGGTAAAGAACGGACCCGGGATGTACTTGTCGGAGTCGGCCTGCTCGGTATCCCAACCGCAGGCAGCAGCCCAGCCAAGGTGGCACTCGAGCAGCTGGCCGACGTTCATACGCGAAGGAACGCCCAGCGGGTTGAGGATAACGTCGATCGGGGTACCGTCAGCCATGTAGGGCATGTCCTCGACCGGCAGAACGTTACAAATAACACCCTTGTTGCCGTGGCGGCCGGCGATCTTATCGCCCTGCTGGATCTTACGGCGCTGGGCGACGTAGACGCGCACCTGCTCGTTGACGCCGGGGGCCAGGTCGTCGCCGTTCTCGCGGCTAAAGCGGACGACGTCGATGACGCGGCCGTAAGCGCCGTGAGGCATCTTAAGGGAGGTGTCGCGAACGTCGTGAGCCTTGGCACCGAAGATGGCGCGCAGCAGGCGCTCCTCGGCGGTCAGAGCGCTCTCGCCCTTGGGGGTAACCTTGCCGACCAGGATGTCGCCAGGGCCGACCTCGGCGCCGATGCGGATGATGCCGTCCTCGTCGAGGTTGGCAAGCATGTCCTCGGAGAGGTTCGGGATCTCGCGGGTGATCTCCTCGGGGCCGAGCTTGGTGTCGCGGGCGTCGATCTCGTGACGGGTGATGTTGATGGTCGTCAGCAGGTCCTCGGCCACCAGGCGCTCGGACACGACGATACCGTCCTCGTAGTTGAAGCCTTCCCACGGCATGTATGCCACGGTGAGGTTCTGGCCCAGTGCGAGCTCGCCGTGATCGGTCGAAGGACCGTCGGCCAGAGGCTCGCCCTGCTCAACGGTGTCGCCGACGCGCACGAGCGGACGGTGGTTGATGCAGGTGGACTGGTTGGAGCGCTGGTACTTGGCCAGGTGATACTCGTCCATGCCGCCGGCATGCTTGACGATGATCTTGGCGGCGTCGGCAAAGATGACCTCGCCGGCGTTCTTGGCCAGGGTGACCTCGCCGGAGTCCAGAGCGGCGCGACGCTCCATGCCGGTACCGACATAGGGAGCGGCGGGGTGAACCAGCGGCACGGCCTGACGCTGCATGTTGGCGCCCATCAGCGTACGCTTAGCGTCGTCGTGCTCGAGGAACGGGATCAGCGTGGCTGCGACGGAGAGCATCTGACGCGGCGAGACGTCCATGTAGTCGACGTCCTCGACAGGCACGTCGGCGGGAGCGCCGAAGGAACCGTCGAAGTCGCGGGTACGGGCGATCACGGTGTGCGGGCGGACGATCTTGCCCTCGGCATCGGTCGTGATGAACTCGTTGGTCTTGGGATCGAGCGGCGTGTTGGCCGGCGCGATGACGTGCTTCTCTTCCTCGTCAGCGGTCATCCAGTCGATCTGATCGGTGGCAACGCCGTTCTCGACGCGACGGAACGGGGCCTCGATGAAGCCGTACTCGTTGACGCGGGCGTAGAGGGCGAGCGAGCCGATCAGGCCGATGTTGGGGCCTTCGGGGGTCTCGATCGGGCACATGCGGCTGTAGTGCGAATTGTGAACGTCGCGGACGGCCGTCGGCACGTTGGTGCGGCGGCTGGAGCCGGACTTGTGGCCGGCAAGACCACCAGGGCCGAGTGCGGACAGACGGCGCTTATGGGTCAGACCGGTCAGGGGGTTCGCCTGGTCCATGAACTGCGAGAGCTGCGAGGAACCGAAGAACTCCTTGATGGAGGCCACGATCGGGCGGATGTTGATGAGCGACTGCGGGGTGATCTCGTCGATGTCCTGAGAGCTCATGCGCTCACGGACGACGCGCTCCATACGGCTCATGCCGATACGGAACTGGTTGGCGACAAGCTCGCCGACGGTACGGATGCGGCGGTTGCCAAAGTGGTCGATGTCGTCGACCTTGAAGCCCTGCTCGCCGGCAGCGAGGGACAGCAGGTAGCGCAGCGTCGCGACGATATCCTCGTCGGTGAGCACCGTGACCTCTTCCTCGGTGGTGAGGTTGAGCTTCTTGTTGACCTTGTAACGACCGACGCGGGCCAGGTCGTAGCGCTGCGGGTTAAAGAGCAGACCCTCGAGCAGGCTGCGGGAGGC
Source organism: uncultured Collinsella sp. (assembly GCA_900553935.1). GTDB lineage: Bacteria > Actinomycetota > Coriobacteriia > Coriobacteriales > Coriobacteriaceae > Collinsella. The sequence continues at coordinate 1,579 of USFK01000095.1, read as the reverse complement.
ATCCACGGTGGGAGGCTCGCCCGGGCGCAGGCGACGGTAGATCTCGATGAGAGCGTCCTCGCGGGTAAGGGCGGTATCGCGCTCCAGGGTGCGCTTGATCACATCGGAGTTGCCGAGCAGCTCGATGATGTCGTCGTTGGTGACGGCGATGCCAAGGGCGCGCAGGAACATCGTGGCGCTCTGCTTACGCTTACGGTCGATGGAGACCATGAGCTGGTCGCGCTTGTCGACCTCAAACTCAAGCCAGGCACCGCGAGACGGGATAATCTGGGCCTTGTAGATCTGCTTGCCCGAATCCATCTCGGAGCTGTAGTACACACCCGGGGAGCGGACGAGCTGGGAGACGACGATGCGCTCGGTACCGTTGATGATGAAGGTACCCTGATCGGTCATCATGGGGAAGTCGCCCATGAAGACGAGCTGCTCCTTGATCTCGCCGGTCTCCTTGTTGGTGAGACGGACGTCGGTCAGAAGCGGAGCCTGATAGGTCATATCCTTCTCGCGGCACTCCTCGACGGTGTGCGCGGGGTCGCCGAACTGATGCTCGCCGAAGGTAACCTCGAGAACATGGTTCTGGCTCTGGATGGGGCTGGATTCCTTGAACGCCTCACGAAGGCCCTCGTCCTTAAAACGCTCAAAGGATTCCCTTTGAACAGAGATAAGGTTGGGGAGCTCCATGGCCTCCGGGATTTTCCCGAAGCTGACGCGCTTGCGCTCAGTGGCAGTGTATGCGTAGGTCACCAGGTTTTTCCTCCTTCACGGAAATGCTCGGTGGGTTGGCGAGGCATAGCTTCGCCAGTTATCGCAACCTAATAGTTTATCAGGTACCGACCGTTGGGCAAGAAAAGCCTTGACGCGATTGAGTTTTTGGAGTAGCAAAGTTTTTCGACAGAAAACACGCAGGTAGATGCATGTGTATCGAACATCTGTTCATATATTTTCTGTGAACGAGACCGCTGATGCGCGCCGCTGAATGGCGGAATGGCGGCGAGGGTTGGCCGGACGGAAATTACATCCCGTTTTGAGGCCTCAAACTGGGTCGCAGTTTCCGGTTGAACCCTGTTTGGGAAACCGTGTCCCATTCTGAGCCGAAATTCCGGGTCGCAGTTTCCGCTAGGGATTCCAACCGGAAGGCACATCCCAGAATTCAACCAAATTGTGGGTCGCACTTTCCGGAGCCAAGCTGTAGCTCGCATAAAAAACGGGTGCAGACCGAAGTCCGCACCCGTAAGCACTACTTACTTGCGCATCAAGCCGCCGCGCTCGTCGATGGCATCCCAGAAGGCGTCTGCAAAGCGAGGATCGCTTGCGGCCATGAGGGCGTTGGTGGCCATCCAGCCAGAGGGGGTACCGGTGTCGTAGCCCGACAGCGGGTCGATGACGACAGCGTACATGGCCTCGCGATCGAGCGAGCGTGCCATGGCGTCGGTCAGCTGGATCTCGCCGCCCTTACCGGCCTGCTGATCGGCCAGCAGGTCCATGACCAGCGGGCTCAGCAGGTAGCGACCGACGATGTACAGGTTGGACGGAGCCGCCTCGGGGGCAGGCTTCTCCACCAGACCGCCGATGCGCCAGACAG
>USFK01000094.1 GCA_900553935.1 uncultured Collinsella sp. | reverse complement strand
CGGCCGACGCTGCGCGGTCACCAGAGCGACAACTTGTCATTCAAAGAGGGCGGCATGACCAGAAGGTCTATGCCGCCCTCTTTTCATGCCAATTTGTTCGCCCTGGCGACCGCTCGCTGATGTTGTCAGAGCATCGGCGTTACCAGAGCATCGGCGTTGTCGGCAGTTGGGGACAGTCCCTAAGTGCCGGCAGATTGGGACACTCCTTTGCAAGATGGCGCTGAAGGCTGTCCCCAACGTCTAGTCGTTTAAGAACGTCCCCAACGACTAGCGCGGGAACCTGATCCTAATGCACTAGTTTCTGTCGAGTCGGTGCTTCTTGCGGGTTGCCCGTATAATGGTTTGCGTATGAACCGCAACCAAGGAGTTCCAGTTTATGGACCAGAACCTTTTTAAATTCGACCTGATTGCCGAGGATCCGACGACGCACGCGCGCGCCGGCGTACTGCACACCCCGCACGGCGACATCGAGACGCCGATCTTTATGCCCGTGGGCACCAAGGCAAACGTCAAGGGTATGCCCACCGAGACCGTCAAGCAGCTCGGTGCCCAGATCGTGCTTGCCAATACCTATCACCTGTCCATGCGCCCCGGCGAGGATACCATCGCCGAGCTGGGCGGACTGCACAAGTTTATGAACTGGCACGGCCCCATCCTCACCGACTCGGGCGGATTCCAGGTCTTTAGCCATAACGACGCCGTCAAGCTCACCGACGAGGGCGTGCGCTTTATCGTCAACGATTACGACGGCCGCCACGTGTTCTGGACGCCCGAGGACAACATGGAAATCGCCATGAAGCTCGGCTCCGACATCTGCATGCAGCTCGACCAGTGCCCGGGCTATCCCGCCACGCGCGCCTACGTCGAGCGCGCCGTGGAGCTGTCGAGTATGTGGGCCGAGCGTTGCTATAAAGCTCATACTCGCGACGACCAGGCACTCTTTGGCATCGTTCAGGGCGGCATGCATCTGGACCTGCGCCTGCGCTCGCTGCGCCATCTGGAGGAGTGCGGTGACTTCCCCGGTTACGGCATCGGCGGCTACTCGGTGGGCGAGGACCACGAGACCATGTTCGAGACCCTGGCACCGCTCGTGAGCGAGTACATGCCCAAGCACAAGCCGCGCTACCTGATGGGTGTCGGCAACCCGACCACGCTCGTGCGCGGCGTGGGCGTGGGCATCGACATGTTCGACTGCGTGCTGCCGACGCGTACCGGTCGTATGGGCACGGCGTTCTCCAGCGAGGGTCGCCTCAACTTCCGCAACGCGCGCTTTGCGCACGACGACGGTCCCATCGATCCCACCTGCACCTGCCCGGTGTGCACGGGCGGTTACAGCCGTGCGCTCATCCGTCACATGGTCACGCAGAAGGAGATGCTCGGCGGCATTCTGCTTTCGATGCACAACATCTACTACCTGCTCAACCTTATGCAGCGTGCCCGCCAAGCCATTATCGAGGGCCGCTACGGTGCGTTCGTGAACGACTGGATGAACAGCCCTGCGGCGGTGGATTACTAAGGGCGACAGGCACGCTTACAGAGCGTGGGCAACGGCAAAGGCTGAGCGGCAGCCGCTCGTCATATTCGCTGACGCCGGCTGCACGACCGCTGACCGATGCCTTGCAAACGCATGATGCATCGTGGGTACCATACCGAATAGTTGATGTTCGGGCGGGTGTTTGACGCATGGCGTCGACCCCGCCCGTTTCTTTTTTCGATAGGAGTATCCCATGATTAAGAATGAGAACGTCGAGGGCGAGCCTGCCTACGACGAGACGTACCGCCGCGGCCCCGTGGTTATGCGCGGCCCCATGATTCCTAAGGACAACACCTACGCCAACCTGCTGGCGCCCGAGGAGTCGACCGATTGGTTGCACGCCGACCCGTGGCGTGTGCTGCGCATTCAAGCCGAGTTTGTCGATGGCTTTGGCGCGCTTGCCGAGCTTGGCCCTGCGGTGACCATCTTCGGCAGCGCCCGCACGCCCAAGACCGATCCGCTCTACAAGGCGGCGCGCACGGTTGGTCGCAAGATTGCCCAGCGCGGCGTGGCGGTTATCACCGGCGGCGGTCCCGGCGTCATGGAGGCGGCCAACAGGGGAGCGGCTAGCGCGAACGGCAAGTCGGTCGGCTTGGGTATCGAGCTGCCGCACGAGCACGGGCTCAACAAATACGTAAACCTCGGCATGGACTTCCGTTACTTCTTTGTGCGCAAGACCATGTTCGTCAAATACAGCTCGGGCGCCATCGTGTTTCCTGGTGGCTTTGGTACGCTCGACGAGATGTTCGAGGTGCTCACGCTGGTGCAGACGCACAAGGTCAAGCGCATGCCGCTTGTGCTGGTGGGCGGCGAGTACTGGCAGGGCCTGTTCGACTGGCTCAACGGCCCGGTGATGGATGCCGGTATGATCAGCCCGCTCGATCCGGAGCTGGTGCACATTACCGATGACCTTAACGAGGCCGTTGACATCGCCCTGAGCGGGCTGATATAGGCCGGGCGTGCCTGCCGCTCACGAGCCCTCGAATCCGGGCGGCAATTACAACGGCCACATCGACTTTCATCTATCCGATAGCTTGGTCGATGTGGTCGTTCTCTATCTGCCGCATAAGACTAATCCGGTGATCAGACTGGTAAGAATGGGCTCGCATGAGGAGCTGTTTCAGGGTCCGCAGGGCTGATTGCCCGCTTATGAGTCGCGGTGGTATGGGGACGGCTTGGCGGGCCGATTGGCCAAGGCGGCTCCTATTCCACCGTAACTGCTGGAGACGTCCCGTTCGTGGCTGCGACCTCCGGTTCTCCTCTACGCTGGATTTCGCTCAAGAGCTCGGCTGCAACTTCGCTGCTTTTGAAACGGATGCTGCAGTCATCTTTCTTTGGAAAAGCCAGTAATGGAATAGCTCCGTACCAGACGGTTTCCTCGTCAATTACTGACGCGCACAGGCGCCCTTCGGCCTTGATGAGATAGTCGACGTTCATCTCGGCAAAAATCGCTTTTACGTCATCGCGCGGAGTCGAGGCAATTGAAATCTCAAGGGCAATCCCACGGGCGGCGGCGCCTGTGAGCGCGGCGGCGAGCTTTGCGAGGCATGCAGCGGATGCGTAGGGCGCGGCAATAAAAACGCTTTTCGTTGCGCTTGCGATGTCATCCGCTAAAGCCTCCACGGCTGTTGCCGACCTAACGAGGATGTTTCGATCGGCCTGTTTGTTGTCATTTGCCGCAAAGACTTCATACCCCAGCTTGGCGTAGGTCTTGAGTCTCTTCTGGTACATGCGCGCGAGCATGGGTATCGACAGATCGACATAGTCGAATATCTCAACCCGCTGCTTGCCCTCGTGACTTCTGTGTAGCCTGCCTGCCTGCTGCGTTATGCTGCCGTCCCAAGATATCGGGGTGGCAATGAGTAGGGTGTCAAGGTAAGACAGGTCGAAGCCCTCGCCCAGAAGGCTTTCGGTTGCGACGATAATTCGATGCTCATGCTCGAAGCCGGGAAGGCTGTTCAGTATTGCCTTTCTTTCTTTGGCGTCGATTTCTCCGGTTAAGAGTATAGGTTCGTGTCCGCGGCTTTGAAGCAGTCTACATAGCTCTTCGGCATGTTTTTTCCTTTTGGATAGCACAAGCGGATGTCGACCGTTTGACGCGGTCTCGAGGGCATCGTCGACAATTGCTTTGTTTCTCTCTGTGTGCGCACACAGGAGATCGAGAACTTGATTAAAGGACGCCCCTGGTTCGTAGGCGGGTAGTCGAACTCCGGTAAAACGCGGCCTAATAACGCGCTGAATTCCCTGTTGGATTGCTTGCGTTTTTGGATCAATGACATGGCGAAGCGGGCCGCAGAGCATTGAGAGTGCTCGCGTGAGTCCGTCCGAGCGTTCAGGCGTCGCGGAAAGGCCGTATACATATTTGGCTGGAGCGGACTTGAGCACAAGCTCAAGCTGCGGCGCGGCCGCATGGTGACATTCGTCACAGATGATGAGACCGTAATCGCGAACGAGCTCCTTGGCTATTGGTTCTCCGGTCTGGGGGTCCTTGCCGGACAGAGACTGGAATGAAGCAATGTCGATGAGACGGCTTATGGTGGTCTTGCCGCCTCCGATTTGTCCAATGAGCGGAGGCTGCCTTTTGCTGATTCGTCCTTTTGGGGTTCGGACGGGCTCTCGGTTGTCCGTGATGTCGAGAAACCGTTCGAGCTGGGATTTCCATTGGGCAATGAGCGCAGTCTTGGGAACGATGACGAGCGTTGGAAGACCGATGGCAGCAATAAGATAGGCTCCAATGACGGTTTTGCCGAAACCCGTCGGTGCAGACATGATCCCGTCTTCATAGCCGAGCATCTGGTCAGCGGCAATTTGCTGTTCAGGGCGAAGAGCCCCTTTAAATTTCATCACAATTGGATTGCCCGACGTGCGCTTGTCTGAATAGTGGGCAGAAACGCCGGCTTCTTGAAGCAGCCGCTCAAGTTGAGCCTTGCAGCCTCTGGGAATCGCGACGCAGCCATCTCTAAGTTCGCTGAGGTCTATGTAGCGCGGTTTGCCGAATACTGATTGATGCATTGATTGCGCGCGAAAGAATTCCGGGTTGGCAAATGTTGCAAGCCTGCGGACTTCCATTTGGGCTGCCGGGCTCAGTGATTTTTCGGTTATGTAGAGCATATCGGCTTGCGTGATGGGTAGCGATGACGGGAAGTCCCGCGGCGTGAGCGGAAGCCGCTTTCGCGGTCTCCGGGAATGCGGCGCGGCAGTGTTTGCCGCCGCTGAAGCCGATAATCCATGCGGTCCATTCTCGATGCTTTCGAGCAGACTTTTCACCATCGTACGCGGGATCAACTGGATTTGCGAAAGATAAAGCCATTGATCGGGAAAGGGCTCAAATTGCTCGTCAACAAATACGCTGTTTCCTTCTCGCTGCGCTTTACCTTGAAAGGGCAGCGCTATGAGATTTCCGAAGCCACCCTCAGGAATGGTGGACTGCGCGGGCATCATTCGGTCAAAAGCTTCGAAGGTGATTGTCTTGTTGAGCATCGCCGCCTCGGCGATAAGGCTGCTTCCAAAATCTCTTGCGGTCTTTGCGCTGGTGAGCTCTAGGAAGAAAAACCAGACATGTGCGCCGTTGCCTGATCTCGATCGCTCAACTGCAGCATCGATTCCATGGCTTTTTGCGACAAGCCGAATGGCGTTTGCCGCTTCTTTCCAATCGGCTCCGTCAAAATCAATGACCAGAACTTTTGTGTTGCTGTCACTGTCGAGAACATACTGACCTATGACGTCTCGGAGCCTGTCGTCGCTGCCTTTGAAATGGTCAATGATCGCGGCATTGCTCAACTCGGGGAAGACGCGGCTACCGCATTCCGCGCATTTGACCCTCTGATGGCTTGCCTTGGGACAAATGCCCGGTTTCCACTCATTTGCGCAGGCGGGTGTATAGCCGATACCCCCGTCTTTTCTGCGGTACCCATGGGCGTAAACATCTTTGCGGCCAGTAAAGAGATTGCGAAAGAGCTCGAGTTTTTCGCGCGCTGAACTCGTGCTGGTGACGAGGCCCCCAACCTGCGCTCGCTTGCCGAAAGATTTTCCGGCTTTCTCCCATTCTTCGAGCGTTGCGTAGCGGATGTCTGGGCCGTTGCTGCAGATGACGATTTGGCTGTGCGGCTCCGATACGTGAGAGACTGCTTCCTTGAATTGGAATAACGCGCCCCCGATGAGGGCGTATTGATGCGTGACGGTGCTCATGTAAATGCCGTTCTTCTCATGGTCCATTGAGATGAGGGTACGTTATTTTGGTTTTTTGGGCGCTCGATTCCGATTTAGGTTCGGTGATAGTGGAATGCGACTCCGTGAGTGGTGTTCAGCTGGTGTCAAAATGTGCGGCGGCTGTTGCTGAATGGGTTTGAGCGGCTATGAGGCGGGCTGGAGACCCCGGGAGCCGCCCTCGAATAGACCCTGTGGGCAAAAAATGGCAAATATGAGTACTGTTGTTGTGGTAGTATCATATCATCTTGAACGTATTTAAGACCAATCGGCCGAAATTTGATATAACCAACCCTCTCGACATGGCGATTCGGGACTTTATGACGCTCGGAATTGGTGGAAGGCGGCATATTCAGCCAGATTTCGCTGTTACTAAACTGGTAACAGTACTCATATTTGCCATTTTTTGCCCAGAGGG
>USFK01000093.1 GCA_900553935.1 uncultured Collinsella sp. | reverse complement strand
CGGGCGTTACCGTCAGCCGGCGCCGCGTCTGCCGCATCATGAGGGAGAACGGCCTGGCCGGCGCATACGGCAGGAAGAGGTTCAAGGTGCACCCCGGGACGGTCAACGAGGCCGACGTGCCCAACGTCGTCGCGCGCGGCTTCGGCGGCAGGGCGCCGTGCACCCATATAAGCAGCGACTTGGCCTGCGTGCGCGTCGGGGCGTCATGGAACTACGTCTGCCTGCTCGTCGACCTCTGCAACGGGGGATCGTCGGCCACTCCGAAGGACTGAGGAGGGACGCGCGAGCTCCGAGCCAAGCTCTTGGATTACGTGCACTGGTACAACAACTTCAGGATCCACTCGACGCTGGGCTACATGTCGCCGGTCGAGTTCAGGGAGGCGGGGCCGTCCCTCCCGGAATCGTCCAAATAAGTGTTGCCAATCCATAGCCAATCCAGCCATCATCTCCGCGAAGGCGGACGTCAGGAAAAGCTCGGCTTGAGCTCGGTCGGACGCGGTCTGTGGGGCATCATTCAGGCTCAGGGGGTCTCCTTGTCTTCTTCGGTCGCAACCTGAATGATAGGGACGGCCCCTTCCCTCTTTCCCTTTCGTTTTCGACGCGTCACCCTCTCGGCGGGCTTAAGGCCCGCGCTCGCGGGTGCAGGGGCTACGCCCAAACCCCAAAAACGTAGCGCCGTGCTCGAAGCGTTTCCGGACGTCAGCGTAATCTCAAATCCCGTTCGTCAACTCATGGGCAAGCCACCTGAGACTACTCATTTCTCCTACTGGCAATGAAGACCTGCGACCTGCAGTTTTGCAAACTGCTTGAAAGCCGCCTGCGTTGATTCACTTCCTATTGCAGCTGGCGGCTTGCGCGCGAAAAGGCATTTGAGTTTCAAAACGGGCGTTTTCGGCGCTATCGAGCCTCCAAAGGCATCCCGCCGCGCCCTTTGGGACAAAAACAAAAACTCAAAGCCCTGAATTCGAAAATAGTTTTTGGAGTTGTCCCGACTTTTGTCCCCGAAGCCGACGAAACACGACAGGGTGTCACCTGGCGGCACTCGATTCGAGACGGCACCGAAAAGTGGGGCAACCGGAATGACGGGACGGCAGAACCGAATCCATCGAGTGGGGATAGAAAAAGGCCCGGGTGCCGTGGGGCGTCCGGGCCTTTGCTAGCAACTTGATGTTGCGGGCAGCTTAGAACTTGTGGCCGCACTTCTTGCAGACGCGCAGCTTGTTCTTGCCGTCCTTCTCGTGACCGACGCGGGTAACCTTACCGCACTCGGGGCAGACGAGATTGACGTTGGAGGCATCGATGGGAGCCTCCTGCGAAACGATGCCGCCCTGCTGGTTGGCAGCGTTGGGCTTGACGGCCTTCTTGACGACCGAAACGCCCTCGACAACGACCTTGTTCTCGGCGGGGAGAGCACGCAGGATAACGCCCTGCTTGCCGCGATCCTTACCAGAGAGAACCTGGACCTTATCGCCCTTCTTGATATACATATATCTCCCCTAACTACAGGGTCTCGGGAGCGAGCGAGACGATCTTCATGTACTTCTTGTCACGAAGCTCGCGAGCGACGGGCCCGAAGATACGGGTGCCGACGGGCGAACCATCGTTGTTGATGACAACGCAGGCGTTCTCATCAAAGCGAATGTAGGAGCCATCCTTGCGGCGGATCTCCTTAACGGTGCGAACGACGACGCAACGGACAACGTCCTTCTTCTTGACGTTGGCGCCAGGGGTAGCCTCCTGGACAGCACCGATGAACACATCGCCGATGCCTGCATAACGACGCTTGGAACCGCCAAGCACCTTGATGCAGCGAATCTTGCGAGCGCCGGAGTTGTCGGCGACGTTCAGCATGGTTTGCATCTGAATCATGGTAGATGTTCCTCCGAACTAAGAACCGAAGAGAGGTGCGCAGCCTTTATACGGCCTGTGGTATGCAAGCCAGGCATACGCACATCTTCGGAAACGTACAAGTCGTAAGAGCGACTGCTTATTTAGCGCGCTCGACGACCTCGATGAGGCGCCAACGCTTCATCTTGGACATAGGACGGGTCTCCATAACGCGGACGGTATCGCCCACGCCAGCCGTGCACTCCTCGTCGTGAGCGTGCAGTTTCTTGGAGCTGGTCATCATCTTGCCGTACTTGGCGTGACGCTTGCGCTCGGTGACGGTGACAACGATGGTCTTGGCACCGGAGACGGAGGTAACGACACCCGTACGGACCTTACGCGTGTTACGCGAATCAGTCATGTTCTCTCCTTAGGTCCTACTCGGCGACAGCGGACTTCTCCGCTGCGATCTCGCGGGCGCGCTGCTCCGTGAGGACGCGAGCGATGTCCTTCTTCACGGTGTTGACGCGAGCGGTGTTGTCCAGCTGGCTAGTGGCCATCTGGAAACGAAGGTTAAAGAGCTCGGCGCGCATTTCCTTCAGCTTCTCAACGAGCTGAGCGTCCGAGAGCTCACGAATCTCTGCGGGCTTCATTAGTTCTCCTCCTTGGCGGCGGCGGCGTCCTCAGCAGCCCACTTGGCCTCGAGAGCGGCCTCCTCAGCCATTTCCTTCTCGATGCGCTGCTCAGCGTTCTTGGCAACCACAATCTTGGTCTTGATGGGGAGCTTGTGCTGAGCAAGACGCAGAGCCTCGCGAGCGACCTCCTCGGGCACGCCCTTGACCTCGAACATGATGCGGCCGGGCTTGACGACGGCCACCCACTCCTCGGGGTTACCCTTACCAGAACCCATGCGAGTCTCGGCAGGCTTCTTGGTGATGGGCTTATCGGGGAAGATCGTGATGTAGACACGACCGCCACGCTTCATGTAGCGGGTCATGGCAATACGAGCGGCCTCGATCTGACGGTTGGTGATCCAATGGGCCTCGAGAGCCTGGATACCAAACTCGCCGAAATGCAGCTCGGTATTACCCTTGGCCTGGCCCTTCATGGAGCCACGCTGCACCTTGCGGTGAAGAATACGCTTAGGGGCAAGCACTACTGACCCCTCCTCTCGGAGTTACGACGACGAGGACGGGAAGAGCCCTCGAGTGCAGGGTTGGGAACAGGCTGGCCCGGGAGCTTCTCGCCCAGGTAGATCCAGACCTTCACGCCGCAAGCGCCCATGGTGGTGCTGGCGACAGCCGTGCCATAGTCGATCTTGGCACGGAGCGTGTGCAGAGGCACGCGACCCTCACGGTACCACTCACGACGGCCCATCTCGGCACCGCCGAGACGACCGGAGCACTGGATACGGATGCCCTTAGCGCCGGCCTTGCGGGCAGACTGGACAGCCTTGCGCATAGCGCGACGGAAGGCAACGCGGCCCTCGAGCTGCTCGGCGATAGACTGAGCAACGAGGTTGGCGTCGAGCTCGGGGCGCTTGATCTCGACAACGTCGACGGAGAGCTGGCCCTTGGAGACGCCAGCGACCTTCTCGAGCTCGGTGCGGAGGGTATCGATCTCGGCACCCTTCTTACCGATGACAACGCCGGGGCGAGCGGTGAGGATGATGACCTTCACCTTGTCGCCAGCGCGCTCGATCTCGACGCGGGAGACAGCTGCGCGGGAAAGACGCTTCTCGAGGTACTTGCGGATCTCGAGATCGTTACCGAGGGTCTTAGCGTAATCCTTCTCTGCGAACCAGCGGGAGCGCCAGTTCTCGGTGATGCCAAGACGGAAGCCGGTGGGGTAGACTTTCTGACCCATACAGCTTTACGCCTCCTTTCGAGGAGCAACGACGACGGTGATGTGGGAAGTACGCTTCAGAATGCGAGAAGCGGAACCCTTGGCGCGGGGACGGATGCGCTTAAGCGTCGGACCCTCGTCAACATAGGCAGCGGCGACAACCAGGTTGTCGGCACGCAGACCGTTGTTGTTCTCGGCGTTCGCAACGGCGGAACGGAGAACCTTCTCGACATCCACGGCGACGGCGCGGTCGCAGAAGTGGAGGATGTCGAAGGCCTGAGCGACAGGCTTGCGGCGGATCAGATCGACCACCAGGCGGGCCTTGCTGGGGGAAACACGCACGTACTTAGCGACGGCGCGAACCTCGGTGGCCTCAGTTTCAATAGACTTAGTTGCCATTTACGGTTAACCCCCTATTTGGCCTTGTGGCCACGGAACGTACGAGTCGGCGCGAACTCGCCGAGCTTGTGACCAACCATGGACTCGGTAACATACACGGGCACATGCTTGCGGCCGTCGTGGACGGCGATGGTGTGTCCCACAAAGGCGGGGAAGATGGTGGAGGCGCGGCTCCAGGTCTTCACGACGTCCTTCTTGCCAGCCTCGTTCATCGCGGTGATACGCGAGAGAAGGCGAGTCTCCACGAACGGGCCCTTTTTGAGACTTCTGCTCATAAGTGCTTTCTCCTAAAACTCGGTATCCGAAATTACTTCTTACGGCGACGAATGATGTGCTGGTTCGAGACCTTCTTCTTCTTGCGCGTACGAAGGCCCTTCGTCGGCTTACCCCAGGGGGTAACAGAGGGACGACCAGAGGTGTGGTTCTTGCCCTCGCCACCGCCGTGCGGGTGGTCGACAGGGTTCATGACGGTACCGCGGACGGTCGGGCGCACGTTCATGTGACGCTTACGGCCGGCCTTGCCGATGACGATGTTGGCGTGGTCGGCGTTGCCGACCTCACCGACGGTGGCGCGGCAGGTAACGAGGATGCGGCGCATCTCGGAGGAAGGCATACGGACGATAGCGTACTTGCCCTCCTTACCCATCAGCTGGCAGGAGTTACCGGCGGAACGGGCGATAGCAGCGCCCTTGCCCGGCTGGAACTCGACGGCGTGGATGAGCGTACCGACGGGGATGTCGGCGAGGGGCAGAGCGTTGCCCGGCTTGATGTCGGCGTCAGAACCGGACATGATGGTCTGACCGACCTCGAGGCCCTTGGGGGCCAGGATGTAGCGCTTCTCACCGTCAGCGTAGTGCAGCAGAGCGATGCGAGCGGAACGGTTCGGATCGTACTCGATCGTGGCAACCTTGGCGGGCACGCCGTCCTTGTTGCGCTTGAAGTCGATCACGCGGTAACGACGCTTCACGCCGCCGCCCTGGTGGCGGGTGGTGATGCGGCCATTGTTGTTACGACCGGCCTTCTTGGGCAGGGGCTCGAGAAGAGACTTCTCGGGCTTGGTGCAGGTGATCTCGGAGAAATCGGAGATCGTCTGCCAACGCCTACCAGCGGAGGTCGGCTTAAGGTGCTTTACAGCCATTACAATCCCTTTCAATAGGAATCCGTTAGCCATCGCAGACAGGGATTCGAGGTTCTGCCTCGGGTGCGATGACACCGGACGTATACACGGTTCCGGGCGTGTCCATTTTATACGCCCGAAACCTTGAGCTCTCGCCTCCCCTATTTGGGAGGCATGAGCTCACTCAACAGCAGCGAGTCTTAGGCCTGGTTGCCAAAGACCTCGATGGTGTCGCCCTCGGCCAGCGTGACGATGGCCTTCTTCCAAGAACGGGTCTTGCCGGCGACATAGCGCACGCGCTTGGTCTTGGGCTTGACCGTCAGGGTGTTCACGCGAACGACCTTGACGCCGAAGATCTCCTCGACAGCGTCCTTGATCTGATACTTGTTAGCATCCTTGGCGACCTCGAACGTGTACTTGTTCTGCTCCATGCCGGAGAAGGAACGCTCGGACACGATCGGACGGATGATGATCTCGTGGGCGGTCATTTATGCAAGCACCTCCCCGAAGTGAGCGGCGATGTCGGCGGGCATCAGCACGGCGTTGTTGTTGACGAGATCGTAGGTGTTGGCCTCGTCGGCAGTGATGATGAACGTCTTGGGAATGTTGCGGAACGACAGGTAGGCGTTGACGTCCTCATCGCGAACGATGATGGTCAGACGCTTGCCCTCAAGGCCGAGAGCCTTGAGCATGGCGACGGCAGCCTTGGTGGAAGGCTTCTCGAAGCCGTAGTCGTCGACGAGCACGAGCTCGCCATCGGCCAGCTTGGCGGACAGCGCGGAGCGCATAGCCAGCTTGACCTCCTTGTTGTTCATACGCTTAGCGTAGGAACGGGGCTTGGGGGCGAAGACAACGCCACCGTGACGCCACTGGGCAGCACGGATGGAACCCTGGCGGGCACGGCCGGTGCCCTTCTGACGCCAAGGCTTCTTGCCGCCGCCGGAAACTTCCATGCGGATCTTGGTGTTCTGGGTGCCCT
>USFK01000092.1 GCA_900553935.1 uncultured Collinsella sp. | reverse complement strand
GGGTGCTGCGGGGTGAGGGAAAGATCGAACGTCTTTGCGATGTCGGCAGGGTTGCCGCCCGTAGCGATAATTACGGCCTTTGCCTGCAGTGTCTCGTTCTTGCGAGGGGTGTCGGCGAGCGCCTTCCGAAGCGAGCGGAGTTCCGATTTTCGGTCATCGTGCTTTTTTGCCTTGAGTGCTCGCGCGGGACGGTCTATTTGGAGTGCCCAGCCCTCGGGAGCTTTGAATGCCGAGGCAACGTTTGCTCCGCAGATCAAGGTGATACCCAGGCGATTGCAAGCGTTGAGAAGCGCATCGCGCACCGATTCGGCACGAAGGGAGCGCGGATACAGCCGGCCCTCCTCGGAGGTCGTCATGATGCCCAGCGAGGAGAAGAAACCCATAAGCTCTTGTTCGGGCTGGAGGCCCATGACGGATTCGACGAATGCGGGGTGGTTATACCGCTGAGGATCAATCGATTCGTTGGAGAGGTTGCAGCGGCCGTTACCGGTCGCAAGGAGCTTGAGGCCGCAGGCGACATCGCGCTCAACGATGCAGACGCTTTTGCCAGCGCGTGCGGCCGTAATGGCGGCGGCGAGGCCTGAAGCCCCGCCGCCGATTACCAAGACGTCATAGATGGCGCTCGCGTTCACTTAGGCCTCGTCGGTCTCGTGCGGGGTAATAGCCTCGACGGCAGAGACTGCCTTGGGCAACATGCCATCGGGCAGCGCGGTCTCGACCTCGCCCTTATCGCAGGCCTCGGCGAGTACCGGATTAATGGGAAGCTGGCCCAAGATGTCGAGGTTATAGCGCTCTGCGACCTCGGGGAGCTTGCTCTTGCCAAAGACCTCGATCTTCTTGCCGCAGTCGGGGCACTCAATATAGCTCATGTTCTCGACAATGCCCAGAATGGGGACGTTCATCTTCTCGGCCATGTTGACCGCCTTGGCGACGATCATCGAGACCAGATCCTGCGGGCTCGTGACGATGACGATTCCGTCGACCGGCAGCGACTGGAAGACGGTGAGCGCGACGTCGCCTGTTCCCGGAGGCATGTCGACCAGCAGGTAGTCGATGGGGCCCCACGAGGTCTCGCTCCAGAACTGCCTAATGGCGCCTGCAATGACCGGACCGCGCCAAAGGACGGGGTCGGTCTCGTTTTGGAGCAGCAGGTTGGAGCTCATGACCTTGACGCCGTGCTCGGAGATTTCGGGCAGCATAAGGTTGCCAAGGGCATGGACGTGGCGTCCACTCATACCGAACATCTTGGGGATAGAGGGACCGGTGATGTCGGCATCGAGGACGCCGACTTTGTGGCCGTGACGGGCAAGCTCGGTGGCGATGGCACCGGTGACAAATGACTTGCCGACACCGCCCTTGCCGGAAAGCACGGCGATGACGCGCTTGACCTCGGACAGCGTGTTCTCCTCAAATTGCGACGGCGACGTTTGTCCGCCGGCGGCCTGTGCGTGTTCGCAACCCATGTATGACTCCTTTGTATATGCTGGGGCCGGGGCCCCGCGATGTGACACGAGCGTCATTGTACCCTCGTTTGCGAGCGGGAGTCATTTGCGATGCGTTTGGGCCGAGCGTGCTTGCAATACGATGGGCCCAAGCGAATGGGCGGGCTTACTGAACTTTGCTGGCGAACTCGAGGTATTGCATGCGCTGCAGCTTGTCGATCGTCGAGGCGTAGGGGCTGTCTTCCGATTCCAAGTCGTAGCGCAGCCCGTCGGCACCGAGATAGCCGGCGACATTGATGGTGGGCACATCTGACCTTGTCGCAAGCAGGGCCTTTTGGTAATTGGTGAGCGGGGCGCCGATCTTATTAAGGGTAATGGCTGCAATCTCGTTTGCCCCGACGGTGTCGTAGACGTTGAGCTCGGTATTGCCGGCGATCTCATAGTTAGCCCAGACGAGATATGTCGACTGATAGATACGGAAAGCGTGGCTTGCCGTATCTTCCTGAGGGTACAGCTCGTCGTTGAGAGTCGTTGCGGCGCTCGGCTGATGGTCGCCAAAAAAGACAAGAACAACCGGTCTGCCGATGTTGCGGAGCTCGTTGATAAAGTACTCGAGGTCCCGGTCGGATGCGTTGATGCAGGTGAGATAGGTGTTGAGCGCGCTGTTGGCGCCTTCGCTGGCTCCCTCGACCCAATAGTTTGTCAGCTCTTCGGCGGGAACGGTGCCATAGTCGTAGCCGCCGTGATTTTGCATCGTGACGTCAAAGATGAACTGCGGCGCTTCGTCGGTTCTAAGCAGGTCGAGTATCTTGTCGTAGGTGACGTAGTCGCATACGCCGGCATGGTAATAGGGCGCACCTTCGAAATCGCCGATTGAAAGAAAGTCTCCAAAGCCCAGCTGCTGATAGATTTTATCTCGATGGTAGTTGACGGGGTTTTGCGGGTGCATAGCGGTAGTGGTATACCCAAGCTCTTTAAGGTCCTTTGCCAGGCTGTTTACGCCATTCATCTGATACAGCTGATAGGGGATCTTGCCTAATCCGACAAAGGCCGTTGTCGCTCCGGTCAAAAATTCGAATTCGGAGTTCGCCGTTCCGCCACCGGCGACCGAAGCGAGCATGGTGCCGCGAACAAGTGTGTCGGGAAGCGAGTTGTAGAATGCGGGGCCGGTGTACCCGGCCGCCTGGAGCTGCTCAAAGCACGAAAGGTCGCTAAAACTCTCATTCATGACGGCAACAATCGTCGGCTTGATTTCATTGAACTGGGCAACGGCCGCCGCGCGCTGCTCGCTCGAGCCATATGTGCTGTCGTAGGCGGCGGCGAGCTCCTGCTCGATGCTCTGCGCCTCATCGGGCGTATAGTCTTCGGGCTTCTCAATGGGCAACTCGTTGACCATTTCGGTGAACGAAGTGATAAAACCCTGAGACGCATACGTGGTGATGGGCTGCCAACGGTCAAATCCAAAATCCAGCGCCTGCTCCAAGTCGATGTTGGAAAAGCCTGAGAGCCCCACAACGGTCACTAGCAGAAAAGCACAGAGGTTAGCGGCGATAGCGGGGAAGACATGGGTGGGCGTACGGAGCTTTCGCGGTCGGATGAGCGAAAGAAGCCCCAGGGAAATCTCCAGCAGGGCGAGAGAGGTTACGATTCCGGCGGTAAAGGTAAACTCGTATCCCTCGCTCATTTCCATTGCGGTGCCAAGGGCCAAGATATCGCTTGGCAGGATGGCTTCGCCTTTAAACGTTATGACGAAGTGCTCGGCAATGCCAAGGATGCAGCAGACGACGGGCACGAGAGCCATGACGCCTCCATGACGCTGTCCCAGCAAATAAAGGGAGAGCAGAACCGTCGCGAGCAGCCCGACGGAAAACCCGAATGAGTTGGCGGGAATGCGATAGAACGTTTCGTTGCAGGCAATTTCGAGTGAAACGAACGAGAGCGCTGAAACAGCGGCGATGACAAGGATGTCACGGCAAATACAGGCAACCGTTCCCGTCGCAAGGTCGGTTTGGTCGATAAGTCCCGAAACCAAGGGCTCGACAAGAAGCATGACGGCGGCAGCACCGAGCGCCGAATAAGAAAGGACCCATAGGGAGTTGCCCTCATTTACGAGCAATTGATTCGTAACCCATGCAGCTACCACGCCGAGCGGGATGAGGAGCGTCGCGCACCAAAAGACGCAGGCAATGGGTGGCTTTTCGTTGCGTTTGATTGAAAAATACACGCGCACGACGACGGTGGCCACGATAAGGACGGCGATGAATATGGGCAGATTGGCCATGTCGCTCGAAGTGATTTCAAGGGGGATATCTTCGGTCATGGACGTTCCTCTGGTACAGCAAATTAAGTTCAGTATTAGATTACTGTAACCTTTCCACGGCATTTCGAGAAACAAAGCGCCCGATACGCAAAGCTAAAGGTCTGCGAATCTTGTATTACGAACATCTGTGCGCGTCGAGTGCGCTAAACTCATCGGCAGTATGATTCGATGCAATAGGAGGCAAGGAGCTTCCATGTCTGATTCTTCTATCGTTATTCGCGGCGCTCGTGAGCACAACCTCCGTGATATCGATGTTTCCATTCCGCGTGACCAACTCGTGGTCATTACCGGTCTTTCTGGCTCGGGCAAGAGTTCGCTGGCATTCGACACTATCTATGCCGAGGGCCAGCGTCGATACGTCGAGAGCCTTTCGAGTTATGCGCGCCAGTTCTTGGGCCAGATGGACAAACCCGACTTGGATTCAATCGACGGCCTTTCGCCGGCTGTCTCAATTGATCAAAAGACGACATCCAAGAACCCGCGCTCGACGGTTGGCACCGTAACCGAGATTTATGACTATCTGCGCCTGCTGTTCGCCCGTGTGGGCACCCCGCACTGTCCCGAATGTGGCCGTGTCATTGAGCGTCAGACGACCGATCAGGTTGCCGACAAGGTCTTGGCGGCGGGGGAGGGCCGCCGCGCGTTTGTGCTGGCACCGGTGGTGCGCGGGCGAAAAGGCGAGTACACCAAACTGTTTGAGGACCTTCGCGCCGAGGGCTTTAGCCGCGTGCGTGTCGACGGTGAAGTGCGCTCGCTCGACGATCCGATCGATCTGGACAAGAAGTTCAAGCACGATATCGAGGTCGTGGTCGATCGCATCGTGATCCGTGAGAACTCTCTGGGCCGTATCGCCGAGTCTGTTGAGCAGGCGACCGCGCTGGCGCACGGCAATGTG
This sequence comes from uncultured Collinsella sp., assembly GCA_900553935.1. GTDB lineage: Bacteria > Actinomycetota > Coriobacteriia > Coriobacteriales > Coriobacteriaceae > Collinsella. The sequence continues at coordinate 1,512 of USFK01000092.1, read as the reverse complement.
AACGTATACTTGCTGCCCGACCGCGACGCTCCCGAGGGGACCGAAGGCGAGTTGCTGGAGTATTCGCTGGCGTTAGCGTGCCCGGAGCATGGGCACTCCATCGATGACCTGCAGCCGCGTGATTTCTCGTTCAACGCGCCCTATGGCGCGTGCCCAGAGTGCGATGGCCTGGGCTTTAAGAAGACGGTCGATGCCGAGGCCCTAATCGAAGACCCCTCGAAGTCGATCGCCGACGGGGTCTTTGGCAGCCTGTTTGGCAACTCTAACTACTATCCGCAGATTTTCGCTGCGGTCTGCAAACACTTTAAGGTGAGCGTCGATACGCCGTGGGAGGATCTGCCTCCGCGGGTGCGTCGCGCGTTTTTAGACGGCATGGGCGACCAGAAGATTTCGGTCGACTATCAAAAGCTCGATGGGCGCCGCAGCCAGTGGGACACCAAGTTCTCGGGCGTGCGCAATATCCTGTACGAGCGCTATACCGAGACGACGAATGAGAACACCAAGGCGCGCTTGGAGAAGTACATCCGCGAGGAGCCGTGCTCGAGCTGCCACGGCGCTCGTTTGCGCCCCGAGATGCTCGCTGTTACCGTAGGCGGTAAGTCCATTTACGAGGTCTGTTGCCTATCGTGCCGCGAGTCGCTCGAGTTTTTTGAGGGCTTGGAACTCACCGAGCGCCAACAGTTTATCGGCGGGCGCATCGTCAAGGAAATCCTGGAGCGCTTGCGTTTTCTGGTCGATGTCGGACTCGACTATCTGACCCTCGATCGTGCCTCGGCGACGCTTTCCGGAGGCGAGGCCCAGCGCATTCGCCTGGCAACGCAGATCGGCGCCGGCCTCATGGGTGTCCTGTACATTTTGGACGAGCCATCGATTGGCCTCCATCAGCGTGATAACGAGCGCCTGATCAAGACGCTTGAGCGCCTACGCGATATCGGCAATACCGTCATCGTCGTCGAGCATGATGAGGATACGATTCGTGCTGCCGACTATGTGATCGACATGGGCCCCGGTGCGGGCGAGCTGGGCGGGCACGTGGTGGCTGCCGGCACGCCGCAAGAGATCGAGGCCAACCCCGACTCCCTGACCGGTGCATACCTCACCGGCCGGCGCCAGATTCGCCTGCCGGATGAGCGCCGCAAGCCCGGGCGCGGCGCAATCAAGATCACCGGCGCCAGCGCGAACAACCTCAGAAACGTGACCGCCAAGATTGAGCTGGGCACGCTCACCGTGGTCACGGGCGTCTCGGGCTCGGGCAAGAGCTCGCTTGTCACCGACACGCTGGCGCCGGCGCTCACCAATGCCGTCCAGCGCTCCAAGCGCCCCGTTGGCCCGTACAAGAAGCTCGAGGGCGTTGAGCTCATCGACAAGGTCATCGACATCGACCAGAGCCCCATCGGCCGCACCCCGCGCTCGAACCCCGCCACCTACATCGGCCTCTGGGATGACCTGCGCGCCCTCTTTGCCTCCACGCCCGAGAGCCGCGCCCGCGGCTACAGCCCCGGTCGCTTCTCG
>USFK01000091.1 GCA_900553935.1 uncultured Collinsella sp. | reverse complement strand
TCCTCCATATGATTCGGGTTTGATTAGACCTTTTCGACTAATGTACTCCAATACACGTTTGATTCAGAGGTCTGCAAAAACTGATGGTTATTATGCACCCGCTTGGAAGAATCTGCAATTAGAAAACTGATTGAAACAAACCCATAACGTGAATGGAGCACTCCACTTTATGGCAGCCTTTACTGCTGCAACGACCTTAACAGTTTGATTTCAGCCGCATAACCTGCAAGTTCGTTCGGTGTCTCCAAGATGAATGGCAATGCGCGCAAGCGGCCATTCAATACAATATTCTGTATAACCTGTATACCGCCGCCAAACTCTTCACTACCCAGGTAACCCTTGCCGATGCACTCGTGGCGATCCTTATGGGCGCCACAAGGATTCTTCGAATCGTTGATGTGTACGGCATGCAGGCGATCGATGCCCACCACGCGGTCGAACTCGTCGAGTACGCCGTCCAGATCATGGATGATGTCGTAGCCGGCATCGCTCACATGGCAGGTGTCCAAACAAACGCCCAGCTTATCGGACAGCTCTGGACACTTGGCGGCAACCCCCTCGATAATGCACGCCAGCTCTTCAAAGCTACGGCCCACCTCGGTGCCCTTACCCGCCATGGTCTCGAGCAATACCGTCGTCTGCTGTCCCCCAAACATCACCTGGCACAGCGTGTCGACAATCATCTGAATGCCGGCGTCTGCCCCCTGTCCCACATGCGCGCCGGGATGGAAGTTGTAGTAGTTGCCGGGCAGTGCTTCCAGACGCTGCAAATCTTCCGCCATAGCCTCCAAGGCAAACTCGCGCGCCCGCTCCTTAGCGGAGCAGGGGTTATAGGTATACGGGGCATGCGCCACCAGCGGTCCAAAGTCGTTTTGCGCCATAAGCTCGCGCAGAGCCGCCACGTCATCCATGTCAAGGTCTTTTGCCTTGCCGCCGCGCGGGTTGCGCGTAAAGAACGCAAAGGTATTGGCACCAATGGACAACGCCGTCTCCCCCATTGCCCGATAGCCCTTCGTCGTCGAAAGATGACACCCGATCGTCAGCATCTCCAACTCCCCCTCATCAGTTGCGGTGAAATACGGTCTATTGGTGCCTTATTTTGGCGCAAACAGACCGTATTCCACCGCAACTTATAAAAGGGTCATGAGGAGCGCGTTTTGTTGAAGGCCTTAAGCACCGCCGTCACGGGACCAGGCTGAAAACGGCGGCGTACGTCGTCCAAGCGCCCGGGGATATCGATGTGCTGCGGACAATGCCGCGCGCATTTGCCGCATTTGACGCAATTGCTCACCAACTTGGGCTCGCTCGTGCGCACCGCGCTCGCCGTAAAGTATTGCGACAGCCCCGTAAACCAGCTGTGCGCATAGCTCGCGTTGTAAGCGGCAAAGCAGCCGGGAATGTTAATACCCTTGGGACATGGCATGCAGTAGCCGCATCCCGTGCAGGGCACGCGATTCGATTTTTCAAACTCCGCCAGCACGCGTGCGATGGTATCGAGCTGAGCGGCTGTCATCGAATCCGGCAGGGCCCGATCGGCCAGCACCGCGTTCTCGTCCACCTGCGCGGTATCGGTCATGCCCGAAAGCAGCATCGTGACTTGAGGATGGTTCCACACCCACGAAAGGCCCCAAGCAGCCGGCGTCTTCAGGTACGGATCGCGTACGTCATCGAGCACGGCGCGGGCCCGCGGAGGCAGCTTGCCCGCCAGGCGTCCGCCCAAAAGCGGTTCCATCACAAACACCGCGAGCCCGCGCTCGGCGGCTGCTATAAGTCCCGCCGTTCCCGCTTGGTAGCGCTCTCCAGCGTAGTTGTACTGAATCTGGCAAAAATCCCAGTCATACGCGTCGAGCATCGTGAGGAAGTCCGCCGCACTGCCGTGATACGAAAAACCTATCTGGCGAATACGCCCCGCAGCCTTTTGGTGCGCAATCCAGTCTTCGATGCCCAACGCCACCACGCGCTCCCACTGGGCGGGCGAAGTGATGTTGTGCATAAGGTAATAGTCGATATGGTCGGTCCGCAGGCGACGCAGTTGCTCGTCGAAGAACCGGTCGAAATCCTCCGCGCACTTGCACGAAGCGTGCGGCAACTTGGTCGCCAGCAGCACCCGGTCGCGCAGCCCCAAGCACTCAAGTGAGGCGCCCACGCACGCCTCGTTACCGGGATAGAGATACGCAGTATCCAGATAATTAATCCCCTGCTCCACCGCATGGGAAATGATGGCATCGGCTGTCTTCGCATCGGGGTGTCCCGGCGAACCGGGAAACCTCATGCAGCCCAGACCCAGAGCAGATATTCGGTTACCACTTTTGGGGTCAACGCGGTATTGCACGGCCCCTCCCTTCGCCATCAGCGCCCCGGCAAGGCGAAACACAATGGTCACGCGGCCGAAACATCGTGGAATCGCAATCGAGAACGTATCGTAACGCAGCAGAAATCGAGCTGTCACGGCACCGCTTTAACATCAGCAAAAAGCCCGATGAAAGGAGTCACCCATGCCCGCGCTCGACCTTTGGAACCTCGCATCCCAGCTCAAAAGCACCGATTATCGCTGGGTTGACCTCACCCATACGCTCTCGTGCGACACCCCGCACTGGTTTGGCTTTGAGCCATTTGAGTCCACCAAGCTCTTCGACTACCTGCCCGGCACGCCCGAAGATATGCTCGCGCCCATGCGTTGCTTCCAGTATTCGGTCGCCCCGCAGTACGGCACCCACGTCGACGCGCCGCGCCACTTCCATGTCGATGGCCGCTCCCTTGGCGAGATCGAACCTATCGAGTTTATGCATCCGCTCTGCGTGATCGACAAGCATGAGGAGTGCGCCGCGAATCCCGACTTTATCCTGACCATCGAGGACCTCAAAGCCTGGGAGGATGAGCACGGTCGCATTCCCGAGGACGCTTTCGTCGCCTTCCGCTCCGACTGGTCCAAGCTCGCCGACCTCGAGAACAAGGACGAGGACGGCCAGCCCCACTACCCCGGCTGGGACCTCGGCGCCATCAAGTGGCTCGTTGAAGAGCGCGACATCGGCGCCATCGGCCACGAGCCGGCTGACACCGACCCGGCGAGCGTGACCACGCGTGAGGACGCCTACCCCTACCCCGGCGAACAGTACATCCTCTCGGTCGACCGCTATCAGATCGAGGTCATGGACCATCTAGACGAGCTTCCCGCCACGGGCGCCGTCATCTTCTGCACCTTCCCCAAGGTGCGTGATGGCGTCGGATATCCCGCACGTGTCTTTGCGGTCTGCCCCGCGTCATAAGTTCCCATGCGTTTGTTCTTCTAAATACGGCCATCCGGTGCACGCGACATGGCCCGGCGGCATACAATCCATCAGGCGCCCCATACGCGGGCGCCTTTTTATGGGGAGATGATTCACATGCAGATCAACAAGGTCGCCTTCATCGGCAAGGGCGGCGTGGGCCTGCCCTACGGCAGCATGATCGCCCAAGCGCTCGGCAACGACGCCGTCGAATACGTTATGGACGACGCGCGCTTTGAGCGCCACGCGGGTGATGCGCTCACCGTCAACGGCAAGCCCTGCGCGCTCAAGTCCGTCCGCGCGAGCGAGGCGACGCCCGTCGACCTGGTCATCCTCACGGTCAAGACAACCGGGCTCGATGTGGCGCTCAAAACCCTGGAAAGCGTCGTGGGACCCGACACGCTGATCGCGTCGCTGTGCAACGGCATCACCAGCGAGCAGAAGATTGCCGAGCGCTTTGGCTGGGAGCACACCGTCCTTGGTATCTGCCAGGGCATGGACGCCGTATTCCTCAACGGGGAGCTCACCTATACCAATGCCGGCGAGATCCGCTTTGGTGCGGCAGCGGGCACCGACCCCGCAACCGTTATCGCCATCGACGAGCTCTACACGCGTTGCGGCATCGCCCATACCGTCGAGCACGACATCGCACATCGCATGTGGGCCAAACTCATGCTCAACGACGGCATCAACCAGACCTGTATGGCCTACGGCGGCACCTACGGAAGCGCTACGGAGCAGGGCTCCGAGCAGCTCCGCAGTTTTGTCTCCGCCATGCGCGAGACGCCTGCAGTCGCCAATGCCGAGGGCATCGAGCCCACCGAGGCAGACCTAACGCAGATGGTGCGTCTCATAAAAGGGCTCGATCCCGCCGGCATGCCCTCGATGGCGCAAGACCGCATCGCTCAACGCAGAACCGAGGTCGAGGAATTTGCGGGTACCATCTGCCGCCTCGCGGCCAAGCACGGTATCCAGGTGCCGCAAAACGAATGGCTCTATTCGCGCATCCGCGAAATCGAGGCCAGCTGGTAACTCCGCCGCACCGCATCCAACAGTCTCAATAGCAAAAACCGCCGCAAAGGGCACTCCCCTTGCGGCGGCTTCCTTCTTCATCTATGGGCAAAACCAGCTTCACAACGGCTAGCGCCGCACCTGCGGCGTCTCGTCCTCGTCATCGCGGCAAAGGGTCACGCCCGCACTTCCCAGCAGCGCTGCTGCGATGAGCGCGCCGACCACAATAGGAGCAGCTCCGCACGCGCCCTGCATGCCCGCGACCAGCGCGGCCGTGGGGCCAAGACAACCAAGTACCAATGCGACGGCGGCGATAGCGATATCTCGAGCGTTCATGAGACCACTTCCTCCACGAGAAAGACCTTATTTCTCATGAACCAGTGTGCCCCGCATGCATACGCCCAGCGTACCGCCACGGTAAGGGCTCTGTTAACTCAAACGCACATAAAGAAAGGGCGGCTTTACGTTGCCTAAAAGCTCAGTAAAGACGCCCGCCCATCATGTGCCTATTTTGCTCTGATGGCAGATTACCAACCGGTATAGTAGTCGGTGGTTCCGGCAGCACAGCCGGAGTCATAGACCTTGCACTCGCCCTTGGAACCGGTAAACGTGGAGCCTTGGGCCTTATCGCCCGCGGCAACGACGTAGTAGCCATCGGAATCGCGCCAAAAGCCCTCGGAATCCTGAGTCCATTCGCCCGTGCGGTGGTGATACAACACGTTGCTGCTGTAATAGGTCTCGCGGCGCCCGTTGTAGTTATTGACACACGTAGAGCGCGTCAGGCCCGATCCGTTCGCGTAGGACGCGGCAGACGCGTAGGACGGAGTGTAACCGGCGTTATGGTACGAAGCCTGGGCGGCCTCGGCAGCCTCCGCCTCGGCGGCAGCAACCTCGAGCGCTTCGCGCTTGGCATCCTCAAGTGCAGTGCGCAGCTCATCGAGCTCGGTCGACTTCGCGTCGACCTCCTCCATCGTCAAAAGACTGCCCGCACCGTCGATACAACCCTGCAGCACAGCGCGCTCGTCATCGGTGGCATAGTCACCGTACATGTTCATGATGATCTGAGCGCGCATCTCCAGGGAATCGCGCTTAGCCTCCATCGAGGCGTTCCACTCCTGCATGGAACCATAACCATCGCCGCGATAGTCAACGGGCTGTACCAGCGTCGTCTCGGACGGTGTAGATCCAACCGTATCGGACAGTGTTGCGGCGTGGGCATCAGTTGCGCCGGCGCCCGCCAAAAGTGCCACGGTCAGAGCGGCGGAAAGGGCGGCGGCTTTCGGTTTTCGTGAATCGATCCTCATGTAGCTGGAAACCTCCGTAGTGCGTTTTTGCTGCGTTTGAGCTGCGTATGATTCAATCGCGCTGCATAGTACCCCGAGCAAATCGCGACCTGCGGCTTTACTCAAAAGGCGCACGTCAATTGCGTAAAACTCACATCCTCTCAACAGGAGTTTTCCACAACTCGAATGCATAAAGCGTGTCAAAAACCCTGTTTTTGCACCCGCTCTATGCAAAAAAGGCGCCTGTGCAACCATTGTTCGCACAGGCGCCTTGAGCAGGCATTTTATGCAGTTATACCTATCGGGTCGCAAGGGGTCCTTGCACAAGTCGTCTTACTCGTCCAGCGCGGCGAAGGCCTGCTTCAGATCCCAAATGATATCCTCGGCGTTCTCGGTACCGATGGAAAGACGGATCGTGGAGGGTGTGATGTTCTGCTCGGCGAGCTCCTCGGCAGAGAGCTGGGAGTGCGTGGTGGTAGCCGGGTGCACGACGAGCGACTTGACGTCGGCCACGTTGGCAAGCAGCGAGAACACCTGCAGATGATCGATGAACTTCCAGGCCGCCTCCTGGCCACCCTTAATCTCAAAGGTAAAGATCGAGGCACCGCCGTTGG
>USFK01000090.1 GCA_900553935.1 uncultured Collinsella sp. | reverse complement strand
GCATCAGCCGTATTTCAAAGTCCTCGCGCGAAATGCGAGCCGCGAGCACCGTCCGCGATAAACGTCGGCATCGAAGCCTTCTCGCGCAGGGCATCGAGCGCGGCGTCACCCAGCTCGGCCAGCCACGCGTTAACGGCACGGCTGCGGATGTGCGTCTGTGCCACCGAGTCAATCGTAGAATCGGGAATACGTTCGAGCATTGAATCCGAGGCATCGGCAAGCGACTCATTGATGCGGTCGGCAAGGTCGGCGCGCACGCGCTCCAGCTGATCGGACAGACGCCGCCAGCTCGCCAACGAGCACACCGCGTCGACCATCATCGCGACCGCGACGATAAAGGCGGACAACCGCACAATCAGCACCGGCAGATGGCCAAGCAGCCCCAACACCGCCGGCTCCACTAAACGACAAATACACAGCACACCCAGACCAAATGCGCAGGCCCAGTACAGACAGATGCGTCCGTGCAGGTTAAACGGCAGGTGCGAATAGTCCCAAAAGCGAGCGCCCGTTGTTTTTTCCAACAGCACGCCCACGCTGTACTCAATCACGCTGCATACGAGCGCTGCAGCGACAAACTGGCTCGACGCGTCAGGAATTCCGCGCAACAGCAGCCAGCAGGCAATGCCGCCCGCGCCATAGATGGGGCAGCACGGCCCCAGCAAAAAGCCGCTGTTGGCAAATCGTCCGTTGTTGAGCATGGCGCAGACTGTCGACTCCCACACCCAGCCGCAAAAACCGTAGAAGGCAAACGAGAGCACCAGCGCCGAGAGCGGACAGGCGGCAAGCGTCGCGCCGTCAAATGCCATGTCGATCGCGGTTTCCACCGTCTACCCTCTCCTCTTTTCGCTCGATTCGCTGTTCACGCCATCGTCAGCCTCGTCCTTGCGCGGCAGGCGGCCGGCGACCGTCTCACGCAGAGCACACCATTTATCTGCCAGGCACACAATCCATGCCTCACGACACGTCGGCGGCACCGGCACCAGCGGAAACATATGGCGCACGATAATATTCCGCTCGCGCGACGTCAGCTCAAAATCTTCCTCCGCACGCGCCAGGGCAAAAAATGGATGCCGAAATCCGTGCAGTCGATGGCTCGGGTCGGGGTCGTGCCAGTCATAGAGAAAGTAATCGTGTAACAGGGCCCCGCGCAGCAGCGAGGCGCGGTCGACCGAAATGCCAGCACGGCCCAAGTGCTCGGCAAAGGACAGACTTGCCCGTGCCACCGAGGTCACATGTGCATAGACCGTCACGTCGCCATGCTGGATAAACTCGCGCGTCAGGTCCAGACGGCCCGCCTGTGCCAGTTGACGGGCAGCATGGTCTACTTCGCACGCGATTTTCTCGGCACGAGCGACATCAGACATGCTGTCTCCTTCCAGCGACTCACGGCGACAAGCCACGGCCTGTGCACAATCGATAAAAACATCATGGAACATATCAGTATGGCATCGGACAAAACGTTTTGCCCCGCCAGTTGGCGAATTACCGCGCCGCCGTCACATATCAAACGCCAAAATGTGCGAGACTGTCTTGTGCAATTGTGCCGGCTGAGGGAGCGCTGGCGCTCGATTCGCATGGAGTAACCCACAACGATGCTGCTTACGCAAACGACAACGCCCGAGGACGTCAAGGCTCTCGACCGTGCCGAGCTTCCGCTGCTCTGCGGCGAGATCCGCCAGGCAATCCTCGAAAGCTCCGCCGCCGTCGGCGGGCACGTTGCCCCCAACCTGGGCGTCGTTGAGCTCACGGTTGCGCTTCATCGTGTGTTTAACTCCCCCATCGACAAGATTGTCTTTGACGTTTCGCACCAGACCTACGCCCACAAGGCGCTGACGGGGCGCGCGTACACTTATATCGATCCGGAGCGTTATGGTGAGGCTTCTGGCTTTGCCAATCCCGACGAGTCCGAGCACGACCTGTTCGCCATGGGCCATACCTCCACGTCGGTGAGCCTGGGCTGCGGCCTGGCGCACGCTCGTGACCTGGCAGGCGATACGTACAACGTAATCACCATCATTGGCGACGGCTCGCTTTCGGGCGGCCTAGCGTTTGAGGGCTTCAACAATGTCGCCGATCTCGACAGCAACCTGATCATCATCGTCAATGACAACGACCAGTCCATCGCCGAGAACCACGGTGGCCTGTATCGCAATCTGGCCGAGCTACGCGCCAGCAACGGCACCTGCGAGCGCAACGTTTTCCGCGCGATGGGACTCGACTACCGCTATCTGGACGCCGGCAACGATGTGTTGGCCCTGGTCGACGCGCTGCAGGAACTGCGCAATATCGATCATCCCATCGTGCTGCACGTCTCCACCGCCAAGGGTAAGGGCTTTGAGCCAGCCCAGAGCGACCCCGAACGCTGGCACCACGTGGGTCCGTTTGACATGGCGACTGGACGCAAGCTCTGCCCGGGCCATCCGAGCGAGCCTGCGCCGCGCACCTATGCCGACATTACGGGTGAGGCGCTCAGCGCCGCCATCGAGCGCGATCCGCAGGTCGTGGGCATCACGGCCGCCACGCCCTACATCATGGGCTTTACACCCGAGCTTCGCGCTGCCGCCGGCAAACAGTTCGTCGATGTGGGCATTGCCGAGGAGCATGCCGTGACCTTTGCCACCGCGCTTGCACGCTCGGGCGCCAAGCCAGTCTTTGGTGTGTACGGCACGTTTTTGCAGCGCGCCTACGACGAACTGTGGCACGACCTGTGCCTCAACGACGCCCCGGCAACGATCCTGGTGTTTGGCGCGTCGATCTTTGGCACCACATCCGAGACGCATCTTTCGTTCTTTGATATTTCCATGCTGGGCGCTCTCCCCAATATGCGTTACCTGGCGCCTTCCTGTATGGAGGAATATCTGTCCATGCTGAGCTGGTCGCTCGATCACCGCGAGCATCCCGTGGCGATTCGCGTGCCGGGCATTGGCTTGGTAAGCCGCCCCGACTTGGCGCCTGCCGAGGACGCCGATTACGGCGCCGTTCGTTACAACGTGGTGCGCCAGGGTCGCGACGTGGCCGTGCTCGCGCTCGGCGATTTCTTTGAGCTGGGCGAGCGCGTGGCAAACCGTCTGACCGCCGAGTACGGCATCGAGGCCACGCTCGTCAACCCGCGCTTTGCAACCGAGCTCGACCGCGAGTTCCTCGACAGCCTTGCCGCCGAGCATCGCGTTGTCGTCACCCTCGAGGACGGTATCTTGGACGGCGGCTGGGGCGAGCGCGTGGCATGTTATCTGGCATGCACGCCGTTGCGCACGCGCACCTTTGGCATCGCCAAGGGCTTCCCCGACCGCTACGACCCCAACGAACTGCTCGCGCAGAACGGCATGACGGTCGAGAACATGGCCGCCGAAGCCGTAAGGCTACTTAACGAGTAAAAAACCTCCGCAAGGGAAGCACCCCTGCGGAGGTTTATATTTTCGCGACGCGATTATCTCAATCTGTAACATCTAGCGGACATATCCGCGTCTAGCTGTTATAGATCGAGACAAACCGTCTTTGCCCCTGACCTTTGTCTCAATCTGTAACAGTAAGAACCCATTTCCTCGTCTACCTGTTACAGATTGAGACATTCGAATTCCCCTGAAGAGAAAATCTCGATCTGTAACAGATACTCGGCAAAAATGGCTGCAGATGTTACAGATTGAGACAAAAACAGCGAGGCAGGCAGCTACATCTGTAAGAACCACCACAAAGGCTCACTGTCCCCTTTGTGGTGGTTTTAGGTCACGATCGGCGCGAAAAACGAATAACCGTTCATGCGCGATCTCCTTACTTATATATATGTCGCGTTGCCGCCATTATAACGACCGCCGCGAGCGGCCACGCCGACCGCAAAACGTCATCTCGGCAGCAATAACCGACGTTTGCCCAGATAAAACCTGCCAAAATAAATCTGTCCCTTTTTGGTAGGTAGAATAACCCATAAGGTAAGTATGTTTCTGAGTCATTTCGTGTTGACCCATTTGAACGGGATGGGGTATAACTCTACTCAACCGCTAGGGATTTTATTGAGAAAGGTGTTCTACCATGAGCAAGAACCTCTCCCAGCAGGTCGTTCTCGACCGCCGCGGCTTCGTCGCCGCCACCTTCGCAACCGTCGCCGGCCTTGGTCTTGCCGGCTGCTCCGACACCAGTACCGAGGCCGACAAGGGTTCCGCCGGTTCCTCCAAGAGCTCCGAGGATACCGAGGTTTCCGCCACGCTCGACGCCAAGGCATTCGACAAGCTCGTCAACGACGGCCCCAAGGCCGATGACGACGCCATCGCCGCCAGCACCTGGGCTACGGCCGTCAAGGATGCCGGCGTCTTTACGATCGGTGGCGTCCAGACCTCCACGCTCTTCTCCCTCCTCAACGAGAAGGACGGTCAGACCCGCGGCTTCGACGCCGGTATCGCACAGCTCCTGTCCAACTACATTCTGGGCGAGAACAAGGTCGAGATCACCCAGGTGACCTCGGACACGCGTGAGTCCGTCCTGCAGAACGGCCAGGTCGACGCCGTCTTTGCCACCTACACCATCACTGACGATCGCAAGAAGCTCGTCTCCTTTGCCGGTCCCTACTACTACACCCAGCAGGCCATCCTGGTGCTCGCCGACAACGACGACATCAAGAGCGTCGACGACCTGGCCGACAAGAACGTCGCCGTCCAGTCCGGCTCCAACGGCCCTGCCATCCTGGAGGAGCTCGCTCCCAAGGCCAGCCAGCAGGAGTTCAAGACCGACGAGGAGGCCCGCCAGGCACTCCAGCAGGGTCGCGTTGACGCCTACGTCATCGACAACAACATGCAGCAGAGCGCCCTGGTCCGCGAGCCCGGTAAGTATAAGATCGCCGGCAAGCCCTTCGGCAGCAAGGAGCCCTATGGCATCGGCCTGCCGCTCGATTCCGACGGCGTCGCCTTCGTTAACGACTTCCTTAAGAAGATTGAGGACGACGGCACCTGGACCGAGCTGTGGCAGATCTGCATCGGCGACCGCACGGGTGACACCAATGTTCCCGAGCTGCCCGAGATCGGCGCCTAGGCAACGCGCCTAGTAACGGCCGCAACGAAACCATACGGAAACGCACGGTGCGCTTTATTGCGCTAAACTGTTTCTTCACTGAGTTGTCGGGGCTTCCGTACACACGGGAGCCCCTTTCCTTATCGGCGGGAGGTCCGCATGAGTCTCTCCGAGCTCTGGTCGCTCTATGGCCAGAACTACATTGACGCGCTGCTAGCAACCTGGGGCATGACGCTTGAGTCGTTTGCCATCGCCATGGTGCTGGCCGTCGCCGTCACCGTGATGCGCGTGTCGCCGCTCAAGCCGCTGCGCGTCTTTGGCGACCTGTATGTCCAGGTCTTCCGTAACATCCCCGGCATCGCGCTGCTCATCATCGTCGTCTACGCACTGCCGCCGCTCAAGGTCGTCCTGCCCTACCGCACCTGCGTTATCGTCGCCACGGTGTTGCTGGGCTCGGCCTTTGGCTCCGAGAACTTTATGAGCGGCATCAACACCGTCGGCGTCGGCCAGGTAGAAGCCGCCCGCTCGCTGGGCATGAGCTTCAGCCGTATCCTCGCCAAGATCGTGATTCCGCAGGCGCTGCGCTCGAGCGTGCTGCCCATGACCAACCTCTTTATCGCCGTCATGCTCACCACCGCGCTCGGCAGTCAGGTGCCGCTTAAACCGCAGGAGCTCACCGGCGTGGTGAGCTACATCAACACGCGCTCGCTCGGCGGCGTCGCCGCGTTCTTTATCTCGGCGCTCGGCTACCTGGGCACGGCCTTTGTGGTGAGTCACATTGGCAACTATATCGATAAGAAGGTGAGGATCCTCCGATGAGCAAGCACTCCGCCTCCGCGCTCACCATGCGCGATGCGCTCTACGAGGCTCCCGGCCCCAAGATGCGCGCCAAGATTCGCATCGGCACCGTTATCTCGCTTGTTGCCGTCGCCGCGCTCGCTGCCCTCGTGCTGCAGCGCTTTTATGTGACCGGTCAGCTTTCGGTCCACTATTGGTATTTCTTTACGCACCTCACCACCTGGAAGTTCCTGCTTGCCGGCTTTGAGGGCATCGTCTGGCATTGTATGGTCTGGACAGACTGATTGAAGCTAAACAAAATGATTTGCGTCACCTGACTGGTCCGATGACTGATGCCCGCATCCGTCTTCGTGAAGAAGTGGCTGAGCAGATTAAGGCCCTGAAGGAAATCA
>USFK01000089.1 GCA_900553935.1 uncultured Collinsella sp. | reverse complement strand
CTACAACGCCGGTTTCCTGAAGGAAAAGGGCTGGGACGGCTGTTCGTGCCGACCTGCTCGCGTGGCCGTGCGTTCGCGCCGAGGTGCCGTTCTTCTCGCTGGGCTGCGAGGACGAGGACATCGCCCGCTACGGCGCCTATGCCGAGGGCGCTATCGATGCCTTGGCAACCGACCCGGCCGATCCGTCGCGCGCACTGGTCATCGATTACAAGACGGGTGGCACGCCGGATGAGACGCCGGACCAGCTGCAGGAGAAGCACGCCCTGCAGGCGCGCGTCTACGCCGACGTGTTGCACAAGGCGGGCTTTGAGGCCGTGACCGTCAAGTTCGTCCGCGTGGAGCAAGTCGACCCCGCCAACCCGTGCGAGCCTCAGGTGGTCACCTACAGCCTCTAGCCACCTCAGGCTTTATGGTGCTATTTGGTTGGTTTTGCGGCCGTAAGGCCCTCAATCGTCCAAATGGCACCGCAACGCATGGGAGAGCTTGGGGCGGTACAATGGCCCGAACAGTTCAAACGAATAAGGGGCCATCATGCAGCTCACCAAAACGCTTAAGGTGACGCCGGAGGAGCTTTTTGACGCTCTGGCGGGGTCCATCATGCAGGATATCGAGAACGCCACGGGTAAGTGTCCCAGCCGCAACAAGCTCAACGGCTATAAGTACGAGAAGCGCCCATACCGCAAAAGGTAAGGTGACTCTTCATCGGAAACCGTGAACACTTCGGGTTTCGAGTCAGTAGCGAACAGCCCGACAAAAAATGTTGTTGGAAGTGCCAAATGAATAAGAATGCCGCTACGCAACTGCACATCTATTCCGCCTTTTTCGTTCTCGCGGGATTTGTTTTAAATCGGGGAGTGTTTCTACTTTTCCTTGCGGAGAAAGGAATGTCTGTCACGGAAATCGCGCTTTATCAGGCCCTGTTTAACATTGCAACGGTCGTCCTCGAGCTGCCAACAGGGCTGATAGGCGATTTCTTTGGAAAGAAGTTTTCGATTCAAGTGGGCGTGCTGCTGCTTTTCTTCCATACGGCTGGCATGCTGTTACTCTCAGGTCCCTTTCTCGTCGTGCTTTCCCTTGTTGAGGCACTCGCCTACTCCCTTCAATCGGGATCCGAACAAGCGCTTTTATATGAAATTGCCCGAAATGCCGGTCAAGGAGAGCGCTTCCTCACCATCAATGCTCGGCTGCTTGCCGCGCAATCAATCGCTACGGGAATGGCAATCGTGCTCGGATCTTTTATTGCCCAAGTATCTTGGAGCGCCCTCTACGTATGCGTTTCCGTTTTCTATCTCCTGCAGCTTTTCCTTCTGTATCCCATTGAGAGGACGGAAGCGACCCGTTCTGAAAGCTCTGAAAAGGGAAGGTTTGACGCGGCCAAGATGTTCAGACGCGAAACCTGGCGTGTTGGAGAATCCGCTTTTGCGGTATTGCTTCTTCTAATCGGCACAAGCATGCTCGATGGATTCTACGGGAGTTATTACAACTTGAATCAGTTGGTATTCGACGCATTTGATGCTCCCGTCTCCATAATAGGAATCTTTTTCGGTGCATCCTATGCAGTAAATGCGACGGCCTACATTGCAGCAGATTTCTTCTCATCGCGTTTCGGGAAAAGAAATACCATGCTCGGCTCGATGCTAATCGAGGCCGGTCTTTTCATGATTCTTCCGTGGTTCGCTTCAAATCCGCTGTGTTTGTTTGGCCTTAGCATGGTGCTTTGTTTTCTCCCAGAAGTGGTGTACATCACTTCGGAAAACTTAATCCAAGACGCGATAGCGGACGATCTCCGCGCGACGATCCTTTCCGTCGCGTCTCTGGTAAGGGCTATCTTTTCTGCAATGTTTTTCTCCATATTTGGATATGTGTTGGGGTTATATCCCATTCAGATAGCGCTCGGTGTTATTGGCGCAATCGCGATAGCAATTACCGCCGTTGTTTCTTTAAAAATGGTAGGAATACATGTCTCCAAGAATTGATATATCGATTGACGAGCTGCCCGAAGCGTCGAGCCTTCTTGATGGACATGACTATTCGTCACAAATCATTCAGCGTATCGCCGGGGTTCCAGTAATACTCGATATATCTGGATGCCCTCATTCCCCTTTTTGAAGGTCCCAAAAAGACTACCGTGTGGGTTTGGCTAGGTTCGGGTGCCGTCCGTGCCGTGCGGTAAAATCGTTCAGTCAGAACACGAACCCGCATCGGAGCTCATCACATGGCATTCGTCCATCTGCACAATCACACTGTTTTCTCCATGCTCGACGGCGCAACCCGTATCCAGGATATGGTCAACCGTGCCGTTGAGCTGGGCATGCCCGCCGTGGCCATTACCGACCACGGCTACATGTATGGCGTGCCCGATCTGGCGCTGGCCTGCGACGCCGTTAACCACAACACGCCCGAGTACAAAACCTGGAGCCACGACAAGGCCTTCTTGGAAAAGGACCGTCGCGACGAGCTGGTGGAGCCCGATCCCGAGGCAAACCCGCGCGAGCATGCCCAGTACGTTAAGGACATGGCCATGTGGGACGAGAAGGGCAACATCGACGAGCTCAAGCCGCCTCTGGTCATCAAGCCCATTTTTGGCTGCGAGGTTTACTTTACGCCGGACGAGACACTCGCTCGCGACCATAAGCCCGAGCTCTACCACATGATCCTTCTGGCCAAGGACCAGGAGGGCTACGTCAACCTGATGCAGACGGTCTCCGAGGCCGCCGTGCAGGGCTTTTACTACAAGCCGCGTGTGACGCTCGACAACCTGCGCCGCCATGCCAAGGGCATGATCTGCACGAGTGCCTGTATCGCGGGCATCATCCCCAAATACATCGACCGCGGTGACATGGAAGGCGCCATCAAGTGGGCCGAGACCTTCCGCGATACCTTTGACCCCGGCGACTTTTACATCGAGATCCAGGAACACGGCATTACCACCGACAACGGCCTGACCGACGAGCAGATGGACCGCACGCTCATCGATATCGCCAAGCAGGTGGGCGTCAAGGTTATCGCCACCAACGACTTCCACTACCTGCGCCGCGAGGACGCGCCCGTGCAGGACGTCATCATGTGCATTGGCATGAACGCCAAGGTCGACGACCCCAACCGCATGCGCATGACCGGCTCGGAGTTTTACATGAAGACCGAGGAGGAGATGCGGGCGATGTTCCCGTATTGCCCCGAGGCCTGCGACAACACGCTCGAGATCGCCGACAAGTGCTACGTTGAGCTGGACTGGGACTCCATCATCCTGCCGCGCTTCCCGTTGCTCGATTCCGGCGAGACGCACGAGAGCCAGTTCCGCCGCGAGTGCGAGAAGGGCCTGCGCCAGCACTACGGTGACGACTGGGCCACGCGCGAGATCGGCGGCGTCAACATCAAAGAGCGCTTTGAGTACGAATACAAGGTCATCTGCGACAAGGGCTTTGCCGCCTACTTCCTCATCGTCGCCGAGTACGTGCAATGGGCCAAGGACAACGGCATCGGCGTCGGCCCCGGCCGTGGCTCGGCCGCCGGCGCTATCGTCGCCTACGCCATGAACATCACCGCGTTCGACCCGCTCGAGAACGGCCTGATGTTCGAGAGGTTCCTGTCCCCACAGCGTACCGAGATGCCCGATATCGATATGGACTTCGACGATGAGCGGCGCCTCGAGGTCGTGGAGCACGTTCGCCAGCTCTACGGCCCCGAGAAGGTCACCCACGTCATCACCTACTCGACCATTAAGGCCAAGCAGGCCATCAACGATGCCGCGCGCGTCCTGGACTACCCGGTCTACATGGGTCAGCGCCTGTCCAAGATGGTCTCGAGCGACCCCAAGGTCAAGCTCAAGCAGGTGCTCGACAAGCAACCCGGCAAAGAGGATCTGTTTAACCCCGATTTTGCCGAGGCCTATAAAAAGGACGACGACGCCCGCCGCATCATCGACACGGCGCTCTCGATCGAGGGCCTCACCCGTGGCGAGGGCGTGCATGCGTGCGCTGTTCTGATCTGCCGCGACCCCGTCAACGAGCACGTGCCCACCAAGCTCGATACCAAGGGCGGCGTCGAGATTACCCAGTACGAGGGCCATACCGTCGCCGACATGGGCCTGCTCAAGATGGACTTCCTGGGCCTGCGCACGCTGACGGTTATCTCCAAGGCCAAGGCCAACATCAAAAAGAACTTTGGCATCGACATCAAAGAGGAAGAGATTCCCTTTGACGATCCCGAGATCTTTAAGCTCATGGGCTCCGGCCATACCGCCGGTGTCTTCCAGGTCGAGTCTGCAGGTATGACGGCCACGATCAAGAACATGAAGCCCACCGAGTACAAGCACGTCGTAGCATTGATCGCCCTGTACCGCCCGGGCCCACTGGGCGCCGGCATGGTTTCGTCCTACATCAACCGTATGAACGGCAAGGAGCCGGCCGTCTCCTACGACGACCGTCTGGACGACATCCTGGGCGAAACCTACGGCACCATGGTCTACCAGGAGCAGGTTATGCTCATCTCCGTCGAGATGTGCGGCTTCTCCAAGGGCGAATCGGACTCACGTATCCGTAAGCCCGTGGCTAAGAAAAAGATCAAGCTGCTCACGTCGACGGTGCTCCACTGGGAGGATGGCTCGGACGAGACCACCTACGACCACTGGATGAACGGCGCTATCAAGAACAACTACACGCGCGAGGTCGCCCAGAAGATTTGGGACGATGTTCTCGAGTTCGCATCCTACGCCTTCAACAAGTCGCACTCCGCCGGCTACGCCATCCTGGTTATGCAGACGGCGTGGCTCAAGGCGCACTATCCGCACGAGTACATGGCGGCCGTTCTGACGTCCTACACGGGCAAGACCGACAAGATCGTGCACTACGTCTCGGCATGCCGTCACGACGGCATCCCCGTGCTGTCGCCAGATGTCAACGAGTCCGGTACCGAGTTCACGGCTACCAAGGAGGGCGTGCGCTTTGGTCTGGCCGGCATCCGCGGGGTGGGCACCGGCGTGGCGCAGGCGATTATCGCCGAGCGCGAGGCGGGCGGCCCGTTTAAGACGCTGCACGACTTTGTCGAGCGTGTGGACTCGAGCCAGGCCAACCGTCGCGTGATCGAATCGCTCATCAAGGCAGGCGCCTTCGACTCCACGGGGTATCCGCGTCGCCAGATGATGCACTTTGTGGATAAGAACAACCCCGAGAACATCATCGATGCCGCGGTAAAGCGCCAGAAGGATCGCGCGAGCGGCCAGACGTCGTTCTTCGACATGTTTGGCGATGTTGAGGGCTCGGGCTTTGAGGTGAGCGTGCCCGATCCGGATGGCCAGGAGTGGGACCGCCACCTTAAGCTGAGCCAGGAGAAGGAGGTTCTGGGCATCTATGTCTCGGACCACCCGCTGCGCCCGTTTGAGTATGCACTTAGCAAAGCGCGCGACTTCTCGTTCTCGCAGATCGACACCGGCTACGAAGTTCAGAACCCCACGGGCGGCACCATCAACCAGGAGATTCCCGAGGGCAAGGCGCTGTGGTGGGCCGGCATGGTCTCGAGCGTGTCCAAGCGCGTGACCAAAAACGGCGACCCCATGGGCATCGTGCAGCTCGAGGACATGGAAGGCGAGGCCACCGTCGTGGTGTTCCCCAAGACCTACAAGGAGGCCGAGGGGTATCTGTACGGCGAGGTCGATCCCGAGACCGGCGCGCAGCTGTCCGACGCCTTTGTGCGCATTAAGGGCAAGCTCGAGCGCTCGGACCGCGGCGACCAGATCATCGCGCAGGAGATCGTGCCGCTCGAGCTCAACGAGGAGAACAACAAGCCCAAGGTGTTTGAGGTCATGGTGCCCAACAGCCGCTTTAGCCAGGGCAACATGGCGCGTCTTGCCACGGTGCTCACTACCAACCCGGGCGGCGACCGCGTGGAAATCTTTATCGAGCAGGTGGACGGGCGCGTGCTGCGCGCCGAGGTGCCTGCCAAGGTCAACGCTCGCTCGATTCCGCTGCTGGCCGAGGCCAAGGCTATCGTGGGTAACCAAGGCCGCGTGACGGTTATCTAAGCTACCCCGGGTGAGATTGGAGGAAGTGATGGTGCAGGGGACGTTTGTGCAGGCGCTTCGCAAAGAGGCGGCGTTGAGCGGCACCTTTATGAAGGGGCGTTCGCTCATGCTCAACGGTGCCGTGCTGTCGATCGAGGACAGCGGCTCGCGCTTCTCCAAAAACGTGACGGTCGAGGGCACGGTGCGCGGCTCGCGCGGTGACC
>USFK01000088.1 GCA_900553935.1 uncultured Collinsella sp. | reverse complement strand
GCCGACCCCGCGTCCGATGCCGGCGCTGCCGACCCCACAGTGCCCGATACCGGTGACACCCCTACGCCCCCGGCCTCCGAGATTGCATCGGCGGCGGGCCTGACGGGCGCCGGGCAGACCGAGAGCACACCTGCGGGTACGCTCGCCACCGATCTTGTCGAGGGCAAGGAGCTCGCCGAGCAGCAGAAGCAAGAGGAGACTTCCGGCACCGAGGCGACCTGGAACGAGGAACTTGAACTCTGGGCAACCTCGAAGGGCGCCACGGGCGTAAAGGACGAATACGACGATGGCTACGTGGCCGGCGAGCAGACCCCCGCGCAGTACTACTTCTCGATTGATAGCCTCACCAACGAAATTTCTATCGAGTATGGCGACGCGGGCATTACCACGTTGGAGGTGCCCTCGACCATCGACGACAAAAATGTCGTAAGCCTTACGGGTATGGGAAGCGCTGTGCTCACATCGATCACCTTCGCCCCTAATTCGCATGTCCGCTCGGTTGGAGGCTTGGGCGGCAGCAGCATCAAAGAGATCGCACTGCCCGATTCGGTCGAGGAGCTCAAGAGCTATGCATTCTACAAAAGCAAGACGCTCCAAACGGTAACCTGGCCCAACAACGCGGCCTTTACCACGATTCCCGAGCAGGCCTTTAAGGAATGTGAACAACTTGACGACAATGTGGTGGCAACGCTGCCGCCTTCGGTCAAAACTATCGACTATCTTGCATTCGCCTATTGCGGCGTGCCGCAGTTCTATGTCTCGGACACAACAGTGCTCACCTTTACCCAGATCAACGTGCCGGGCACGGTGGAGCGGATTGAGCGCAATGCCTTTGACGGGTGCTCCTTTGTGTCGTCGGTGACGATCGGCGACGGCGTTAAATATATCGGAGCGCACGCGTTCGCCTCTCTTGATCCTGCGATTGCCGGCAAAGAGATTGTGCTACCCAAAAGCGTGGAAATGATAGAGTGGGGAGCTTTTGAGAACACGAGATACGGAAACGAGACGAACCATAATGCCGTTGCCCTGCGCGTGATGAACCCCGATCTTCAGTTTGGTGAGGCGGGCTATTCGGGCGACTATAATGAGCGCGTGACAATCGATGGCGTAACGTATGCGATTCCCTTTAGTGAAGGTCAGACCATCTATGCCTATGCGTCCGATTCGGCTGGCAACCCCTCGATGGTCAAAAAGCTTGCCGATGCCGTGGCCGATCGCAAGGACTCCGTCGATTCCTCGAAGCCTGCCTACACGTTTGAGTGGATGGGCGAGGCGGCCCAGGTGACGGGCAAACTTCCCCAGAGCGCGACGGCTACACTCGTGCAGGCGGGGCAGTCCACGCCGCTGGCGGTTGGCGATGACGGCAGCTTTACAGCGGACGCTCTCTCCAAGACAGCAGCCACCCTGCGCATTTCGCTCAGCGGTTACTATGACATGGTGCTGGCGCGCCCGGGCGACCAGATGACGAGCACATGGAATATCGGAGAGATAAAGGCGGAGGACTTTACCAAGATTCCGGCCTCGCGCGCGATTGAGCTCAACGTGGCCTATCTCGAACCGGTCGCAGGCCAGGATAAGACCGAACGCATTGAGCTCGATAGTCTCAATAACATCGATCTGACGGTGAAGAGCGGCGGCAAGACGCTTAAGCCTGCCAAGGGTGACAAGGAAAACGACTTCCGTATCCAGGGCACAGCACTCGTGGTGTCGCAGGCCATTGCCGACGCGGACCAGGATCTGGAGATAACGCTCGAGCCCAAAGACAGCCTCAAGCTGGGTGGGGCGACGGCGACGGTGAAGCCCTCGGCCGGCAAGGTCGATATCGACTTGAAGCCCTGGGGTACGGCGACGGTCACGACCAAGGGCGACTACCAGGGCGCCAACCGCGTGCTGGTGTTCCGTACGTCCGATGGCAAGCTCGTCGCCGACGGTGTCACCTATTTGATGGGTTACGAAGACGATGGCACCACGCCTATCATGAAGGCCGAGACGCCGCGTCTTAAGGCCGGTTCGTACACCATCCTCGCCTTTAACAAGACGAGCTACGACATCCAAGCGACGAGCTATTCCACGTTTAGCCGCCTAGGGCTGACCGTGGGTAAGCATATCGCGCAAAAGCAGGTGAAGATCGAGGACGGCAAACAGCTCGACGTGACGCTCGACGTCCCCACGTTTGACGTGGAGACGTATCGTGCCGAGCGTGGGCTGACGGCGGGCTCGGTTATCGCTGATTCGTCCGCGGTCGTTGGCGTGGAGACCGAGCTGCGCATTCATTACGAGCTCAAGGACAGCCAGGCTGCCAAGATTGAGATTCCGCTGGCCAAGGATGCCGTCGAGGATGTGTCCGCAGGCTCTCGCGACCCCGGTGATAGCTCCCGTACATGGTGGACTGACGCGACGTGGGAGGGCGACAACCTCGTTCTCGATATGAAGAAGGGCATGGGCGCCGATGTGTTTGTGCGCTTTAAGCCTAAGGCCGCGGGCATCTATGCCATCTCGCCGCTTATTACGCTGGGCGAGGTGACATTGCCGCTGGGAAGCACCACGCTCGAGGTTAGCGGATCGCGCATCGAGGTCGACAACACCGACGTTCACAGCCTGCTGGGCAATGTGGCCTACGTTTATGCGGCGCCCGGCAAAAGTGTGCAGCTTACCGTGGGCGCGGGCGCCTCGGCCGCAAAGTACACTGGCAAGACCAATAAACTCGGCCGTGCCAAGATTGAATACGACCTGCCGCAGGATACGCTTGCCGCCGAGCGCGTGACGCTCGAGGCGCGCGTGGGCTCGACCGACGTCGCCGCCGCTGCCGCAGAGGTGACGGCTCGCAATTATGTGCGCTATGTTCCGGGCGCTTCGGTCTGGAACTTTGATGTGACGTATCGTGGCGGTACGCAAAGCCTGGTCAAGGACGGCAAGGACACCGGCAAGAGTCTGTGGACCTTCCATCATCTGCCGCAAAAGAAGAACGCCTACTGGACGTTCGACATCACGCTCGAGGTGGGAAACGAAGAGGCCGCCGACACGCTCGACCTGTACGTGGACTGCGTGGATGGCAAGACGGTGACGATTCCTCTGACTCAAAAGTCGCGCGAGGGCACCCATGTGCGCTATGTGGCGGAGTATGTGGACGAGGGTTACCTTAAGCTGCTCGACGAGTTTAACAAGGCGAATGATTCAACCTATGTGAACTGCGGAAACTTTGAGCAGATCTTTATGCCGCAGACCTACCGCATCTCCAATGCTCAGCTTATGACCATGCTGAGTTTTGACGCCAACGCTTCGGCCAAAAAGCATTCCGCCGCGGCCGAGGAGCGCCAGCAGGAGTTCTCGAATGCCGTGCAGCAGTGGCACGAGTATATGATGGATAACTCGTTTAATGATGTCGACGAGGCCTTTAACGACGCGATTGATCAGATGGTCGCCGATGCGTTTGCCGAGGAAGAGAAGGGCGGTAAAGAGGGCCAAGCCCAGGGCGGCGCTGCTCGCAAGGCCCGCCGTGCCCCTGCCGCCAGCGACGACGAGGGTGATGATGCTGGCAACGACGAGGCCGTGCAGTTTGCGGTTGAGCTCAAGGCCGCGGTCGGCGGGTCGGCGGCGCTGCTGACCCAGCAGGGCGACAGCTATGGCGTCAATGTGGACAAGATGATCTTTGAGGATGCTTACGGCACCAGCGAGGATTGGTACCAGGAGCTCGCGTCGGCTCAGGGTGCAAATGCGGCGGACGCGGCGGCCATCAAGGAACTTGTCGACCATGCGTCGCGAGCGGAGTTTATTGCCCAGCAGGCCGAGGATCTGGTGGGCCAGTCGATGGGTATCGGCCGGCTCAACAAATACGGAAGCTGGAACGACGCAACCGCTGCGGCGCTCAACAAGTGTGCGGGCATTAAGGCCAGCGAGTACAACGGCCAGTCGACGAGCGGGTTTAACGATTTGGGCCAGGCGCTCGGCAGCTCGCTGAGCTACAAGGCGGCTGACGACGATACCGTCAAGGGCTTTAAGGTCGCCGCGCCCGATGGCGAGCAGACGGCCTATATCGAGTCGGAGTTTATCGAGAACTCCAATAACAACAAGAACCAGGCGCTTCTGTTTAACTCGATCGCCATGCAGTGTGACATCCTGGACAACCTGTACGACAACTGGAATGTGGTCCATAGCCTCAATAACTCTACGATTCGCGGCTGGCTTATGGCTTGGAAGCGCAACGGCGACGTGAGCGCCCATATGAAGCTCATCCGCACGATCCGTTCGCTCAAGAGCTATAAGATCGAGTGCGAGATGTTCGGACAGGTCTTTAAGACCGATGCGTGGAAGGCGGCCGGCCAGGCGTTTCCCGCGGCGACCCAGGGTATCGGCATCTTTACCGGCATTTACGGCGTGAACGATGCCAGCAAGAACTGGGAGAGCGTGAACGTTCGTATGCAGAAGGTGAAGGGCGAGCGCGAGGGTTATGAGCTTCAGCATACGCGCTTGCTTGCCAAGCCCGAGAAGACCGAGGACGACTGGAAGTGCATTTACGCGCTGCGTGACGCCATGGAGAAGGCGCGTGCGTTTGAGGATCTGCTGTATCGCCAGCTCTGCCACGACAGCACCGATGTGGCGGTGGGCTCCATTATGACAATCGCCGGCGTGCTGACGGCCGGTTCGGCGGGTACCGTGGTGGGCGCTGCCTATGACGCGGCTTCGACCAGCGTAGGTTCGGAGCGCGCGATTAAGCTGACCAATGCCGAATGCGCCTACGATGTTGCCTGCGAGCAGGTGGAGCGCGCGTGCCAGAATCGTATTACGGTCAACTGGGGCGAGCTGACCGACGCCGAGGTCTATAACGCCAACAAGGACGGCTTGATCTCGGACGAGAAGATGCAGTCGATCTTCGAGACATGTTATCGCAATGTGGCTGCCAAGGCTGCACCCGACCCTGCGGGCGTGGTGTACGAGGGCCTGCTGTCCAATACGGTTGAAGGCGCGACGGTTGAGCTGTGGAGCGCCGACGATGCGGCCGGTACCAATGCAGTGCGTTGGGATGCCGAGGAGTATGAGCAGGACAATCCGCTTGCGACGGGTGCGGACGGTGCTTACAACTGGAATACGCCGACCGGCTGGTATCAGGTGCGCGTGATCAAGGACGGGTATGAGGAGGCGCGTTCGGCTTGGCTGCGCGTGCCGCCGATTCAGACTGAGGTGAACATCGGTTTGGTGTCGACGGCGGCGCCCGAGGTGGCTTCGGCCCATGCCTATACCGATTGCGTCGAGGTTGAGTTTGCGCAGTATATGGATGCGAGCGACGATGCCCTGGTCGCATTGTGCGCGCAGGGCTTGGGCGACGTGACGTATGCGTGGCTCGACAAGCAGGACGATCCCAATGGCAAGCCTCTGTCGCGCGTGCTGCGTATTCGCTATGCCGATGCGTGTGAGGCGGGCTCGGCGGTGGCGTTTGAGCTCGACGGTGCTCGCAACTACGCCGGCACGGCTATGGCGCGCTGGACAAGTGGCGAGCTTGTCGCGGGCGTTCGTGCCGACAAGCTCAAGCTCAACGTGGAGCAGGCCGTGACCATGCTTGAGGGCAGTGACTTTGAGCTGGTGGCGCACGTGACCGATAAGGCGGGCAAGCCGTTTGCGGGCGCAAAGGTTAGTGTTGGGCTGGAGTCCTCGGCTATCTGCTCTGTCGATGCCACCCAGGCCGTGACGGGCGAGGACGGCGCGGCGACGTTTGCGCTGCATGGTGTTCTGCCCGGTTTGACGACGTTGACGGCGACGGTGGACGGCACGGCGCTGTCCAAGCAGGTCGACGTTCGCGTGTCTGCCGAGGCAGTGCGACCGGCGCGACCGGTGGCGACGATTGGTGCGACGACGTTTGGTGCATGGTCGCCCAAGGAGAACTACATTACGGTACCCAAGGGCACGAAGCTGGAGCTTTCGGCCGAGGATGACACGACGATTTGGTACACCACCAACGACACCTGCCCCTGCCGTGACGAAGGCCGCGTAAAGTACACCGAGCCTATTGCGCTCGATAGCAACATGTATGTGCGCATTGCGGCACAGCG
Source organism: uncultured Collinsella sp. (assembly GCA_900553935.1). Lineage (GTDB taxonomy): Bacteria > Actinomycetota > Coriobacteriia > Coriobacteriales > Coriobacteriaceae > Collinsella. The sequence continues at coordinate 194 of USFK01000088.1, read as the reverse complement.
CCCTGGCATGTCGTACAGCGAGTATTCCGAGCGTCTGAACATTACGATTACGGTGACCGATGAGGCGGTACCTGAGCCCAAGCCGGAGCCCGGGCCGGAGCCCGAGCCCAATCCGGAACCCAAGCCGACGCCTGGCGGCGGCGAGCAGGGTGGCGGTGCGGCTTAGCGAAAGCGTTAAGTATCCCACCTGGGGA